>JAGBYM010000104.1 GCA_017628755.1 Clostridia bacterium
TAAGATTGAATGCCATTTTAAAATACTCCTTTTGTGTTAGGATTTTGTTTATGACTATATTTTACCACAAAAATCCCCGATTGTCACAACTTTTTTAAAAAATCATAAAATTTATTTTATTGATGAATCAAGATTTTTATTGCGGGGTAATAAAAAGAGCTGATTCATAATCTGAAGCAGCTATTAAAATAACGAAAAAAGCGTTCCGCCATCCTCATCCACCGGCGTACGCCGGTCCCCCTTCCCCCACTTGGGGAAGGTAAAATGGTTTGAGCGATATCCTTGCAAGTGCGTCGAATATCGTATTAATTTATAATTTTACCTAGCAAAAAGGAATATTTTATTGAAAACTGTCTGCAAAAACTCAATTAAGAGTGCACATTGGTTTTAATAAAATATTCCTAGTTGCTTTTTATTGGTTCAATCCGAGCGTTGTTCGCTGAATGTCCGAGGGAATCCGTACTGACTCCTTTCCCTTCCCCAAGTGGGGGAAGGGGGACCGCCGCTTGACGGCGGTGGATGAGGATGTCAAAAGCTATTCTTGCTTAATACCTATTTGCTTCAGATCTTCTGTTTACGGAATGCTCTGAGTGCCCAGAGGGCAACCAGAACGGTTATTGCCGCGATCATCGCGATACCTATCCAGATATTCGCGTGCTTGCCGAGGATAATGTTCGTTGAAGCGTAGGTCGATGCGACAAGATCACTGAAGCCGTAAGTGTAAGTGAAACAATCGGGCGCGGTCACGTGCAGGAATCCAAAATCAAGGTAGAAGAACGGGGTATATGCGAGGAAGGTCGCGCCGGCATCATAGAGAGCAATGGCTATGCCTTGTGCTGTCTCGGCTCCAATGCTCACAAGCATCGGGAAGACTACCGAAAGCACGGTCTTCTTTGTAAGAACTGCAAAAAGGGTTGCGAAAGCTACGTAAAGCATTGCAAGAACGAATTCTTCGCCAAATACTCCAAGTGCGGAGACAAAGGACGGGATCATTGCGATTCCTTTGCCGACTGCCTTAAGATCGGGAACGAAGAGGTCGTTTACGCCCAAAATCAACATATTTTCAAGAGTCAGCAGGATCATTGCGGATGCCGCGATGATCAGCCACCAGAAGGTCATAGATACAAATTTCGAGCAGAGAATGCGCTTTCTCGAGCGCGGCTTGATCAGCAGAAGTCTTATTGTGCCGTTTGTGTATTCGTGCGCCATCATAACTCCGCTGTAGCAGATGAAGAGGACTGCAAGCATTCCCGCAAAGGTGCGGAACTGGCTGATAACCGTTGCCTTCGTTGAAATATCGGGAAGTGTTGCGGGCATCGGAATCGAGTTTGAGAGACTGCAAAGAGCGTATTCCTGTGCCTCGATGGCAAGCAGACGCTCGTTCTGCATTTCTTCATTATAATCTTCTACGCTGTTGTACTGATAACTCAGATAATCCGAAGAAAACTCATCGGAAGTCAGCGGGAAGGAATACTCGCAGGAGTACGCGGCGGAATAGAGGATTGCATCGACCGTATTGTATTCCCAGCTTGCATATTCGCAATTGTTTTCAATAAGATAATCGACACCCGTCTCGTACGTACCGTAGCATAAGATAGCATCGGCGTAATATGAAATAAGAGCCTGATGGTAATTTCTCTCCGACTCGGGGAGATTGCTGTTTTTGATAAGCTCAAGGGATTGCGCCTTACCCGCCTCCAAAGCCTTTACGCTGTCCTGCGCGAAGGTCTTCATCCGGTCGTAATAAGACTTCATGCTGAAATGCTCGATATTGAAGCGGATCGAGTCAAGCTCACTGTCTATCGCCTTTATCCAGTCCTCAGCGCTCTTGTCTTCAAGCGCGGTAAGCACGATTTCGAAAACGTTATACTGCATATAGCCGTTCGTGCCCATATCGTCATAAAAGCCGTAATCGGTAAGGAAGACGTAAAGCTCGTCAAGAGAAGAATAATATGAGCTTCTGAGATTTTCGGCGGTGTATTCGCCCTCGGAAAGGATCACAAGAGTCGAGCGCGCAAGCGAAAGATCAAGAAGATCGAGGTAGTAAAGCGAATACTCAACGCTTGACGAGGCAAGTCCCTTTTCGGCAAAGTAGAGTTCAACCTCGTAATATACCTCACACTCACGCGCCTCGAGCTCCTCACCCGCGGCACGCGCTTCTTCGGCTTTCTGTCTGTAATCCTCGTGCGTCAGCTCTTCGTATTCAAAACTTCCGAGAGCCGAATTCATCGCAACGCTTGAAAAAGGCGTCAGAACGAGGATAATGCCGATAATGATCAGAAGAACGCGGAAGGATTTCTGTCCCCATAGCTTAAGCGACTCGTTTTTTACAAGATTCACGAACTTTTTCATTGCTTGTCGCCTCCTTCCTTATTTTCATCGGAGGGAATCTTCACGGGAGGTGCCCATACGGGGCGTTCGGGAATATTACTGCGCGTCAGCTCAAGGAAAACGTCCTCGAGAGTGCGCTTCTTGCGCTCTACACCCATGATCGAAACACCCGCGGCGGCAAGAGATGCTATAATCGCGGGGATATCTTCCTCGGCAACACTGCCGACAAGCTTTCCGTCGGCAAGCTTAAGCGGGCAGTCCTCGGGGATATTGCCCGCGGTTTCGGGCGCGATGTTGACCGTGAGCTCGGTTTCGCTCTTTCCGCTCGGGTTGCGGATCTCCTCCATAGTAAGTACGCGCAGAATCCTGCCCGAATTGATAACGGCAACACGGTCGCACATCAAGTCAAGCTCCGCAAGCTGATGGCTTGACACGAATACGGCAACACCGTTCTCGCGTGTCAGCTTGATAAGCAGATCGCGCAGATCCTTTATTCCCGCGGGATCAAGACCGTTTGTAGGCTCGTCGAGGATGAGCACCTTCGGGTCGCCGAGCAATGCCTGCGCGATTCCGAGCCTCTGGCGCATTCCGAGAGAGTATTTGGCGACCTTATCGTCGATCCGCTCTGAAAGTCCGACAAGCTCCGCAAGCTCGCCGATCTTCTCCTTGGGAACCGAATCAAACATTCTGCGGAAAATTTCAAGATTCTGTCTGCCCGTCAGATATGAATACATTTCGGGATTTTCAACAATACCGCCAACCTGCGCCATTGCCGCTTCAAACTGAGTCTTTACGTCACAGCCGCAGACCGTGATCTTGCCCGTAGATATCGGAAGAAGTCCGAGCATCAGCTTGATAGTAGTGGTTTTTCCCGAGCCGTTGGGTCCCAGGAATCCAAATATCTCACCGGGGTAAAAATCAAAATCCATATCCTTAAGTATAAGTCTTGTGCCGTATGAAAAACTCAGATGTCTTACCGACACCGCGGGATCACCTTCAGGCTTTTCACGAGCTTCGACTATACCGTCCGGAGTCATGATAGTTATGTTTTCCATTGTTGTCTCCTTTCGTAATGTTCTGCTTATATTGTATCACAAACTTTGCTGTCTGTCACTATCTTTTTGAAAAATAATCTCACTTATTGACTAAATATTATTCAGAGCGACAATATACATTACATCGAATATTGACAAAAACAAATATTTATGGTAAAATTACTTTACTACCAATATCAGGAGAATTGACATGAAAAACAGCTTCAAATTTATATTTCTCATGCTTGCGCTTATCCTTGCGCTTTCTCTCTTTGCGGCGTGTGCTCCCGCGGGAACCGATGAGGGCACCGAGGCTCCCCAAGGCTCGGAAAATATCACCGAAGCTCCCGAGACGGAAGCTCCCGAGAGCGGAGATTTCACATTGGTTTCAAACGGCGAGGGCGTATGTAAGATCGTCCGTCCCTCAGAACTCGTAACCGAAGATTTGCCCGTCAAGATCGCGATCGATATCAGAAAATTCATCAACAACAAGACGGGAGTTTCTGTCGATCTCGGTGACGACTGGGTCAAGGACGGCGTAAGCTTTGACAGAGATTCCACAGAGATCCTTATTGGCGACACCGATTATCCCGAAACCGCGACTGTTATGGAAAGTCTGACTTACGGTCAGTACGCCATACGCGCGGTTGGCAAAAAGATAGTTGTCTTCTCGTTCACGGATAACGGCTACACCCGCGCAATGACCGAGCTTCAGTCGCTCATCAATAAGCATACCGTTAAAAACGACGACGGCTCTTATACCGTCACCATCCCCGCGGATTCGCTCAACATCACCGGCACAACCGAAAAGATGACCGCTACACTTCCCGTCTACAAATCCGGCAAGTTTTCGAGCGTCACAGATATGGGCGACGGCTGTTACGGCGTTGTCATCGAAAATACAACCGAGGATGCTTATACCGCTTACCTTGGAGACCTCAAAAATGCAGGTTATACTGTCTATGCCGAAAACGACATTTCGGGCAGCAAATTCGCAACTCTCTACAGCTCGGAATACACCGTAAACGCAGGTTTCTACAAGGCTTATAAGGAAGTCCGTGTTATCATCGAGCCCTATGGAGATCATACTCTTCCGACCAAGAAGATCGACGCCGCTCCCGTTACCACCTCGCAGGTCACTATGCTCGGTGTTGAGGGTATCTATAACGGCGAATATCAGCAGAACGGTATGTGCATCATCTACCGCCTCTCGGACGGAAGCTTCGTCATCGTTGACGGCGGACACCACAGCAACTCGGGCATCTACGCCACTAACATCATCAAGACTCTGCGTGAGCAGTCGAAGGACTACGCCAAGACCGATAAGGATATCAGAATTGCGGCTTGGATCATCTCGCACCCGCATACCGACCACTTTGGAACTCTGATGAACGAATATAAGCAGTTCACAAAGTTCACTTTCGAGCGCATCATGGTCAACTTCTGGCCCGAGGCGGCATTTACAAGAGCGCAGAATGCTACCGCAAGCTTCGCGACAGGTCTTTACAAGAATTACAACAAGACCGTCAGCGTAGCAAAGGAGATCGGCGTTGATTACGTCGTTCCCCACGTAGGTCAGGTATGGTGGTTCGGCGACACCTCGTTTGAGATCCTTTACACCATCGAAAGCTATCTCCCCAAGGTTGCAAACGCTTTCAACACAAGCTCGATCGTCTTCAGAACCTCCACAGCCAATACAGCCGGCAAGGAGACCACCGCCATCATCACCGGCGACGCAACCGGCCACGCGCTTGCTATCTGCAACAAGCTCTACGGCAAGGATCTGCAGTGCGACATTATGCAGGTAGCGCACCACGGCGGCGGCACGGGAGGCGCAAACTCGGATACCCAGGCGGCTTACGTGAATATGAAACCCTCGGTCATCCTCTGGCCCGTCGGTGCAAACTACTTTGCTACCGTAAAAGCAAACTCGTATAACCAAGTCCTCCTCGAGGGCAAAAACCCGAACTACGCCGAGCTTTACGTAGCCGGCTGGCAGGGCAACGCGGTAACCATCCCGCTTCCCTACACTCTCGGAACGGCGATATTGAATAATATTGTTGAGCCGAAGAACTGAGTGAACAGTGGTTAGTGGACAGTGGACAGTGGACAGTAAATAGGTAATTTTCGCTGACGCGAAAATGATTTAAATAAAAAACCGCGCAAAATTTGCGCGGTTTTTTATTTATTCCGCCTTTGGCGGATAACCATTCTCGCGTAGCGAGATCAATACTCTTTTCTGCCGTCGAACGCACACGCCAGCGTATGCGCATCGGCAAACTCAAGCTCACCGCCGACTGGGATACCGTTTGCGATTCTCGTGACTTTTATGCCAGCAGGTTTGAGAAGGCGGGAAATATACATAGCCGTCGCTTCGCCCTCGGTCGTCGGGTTGGTGGCTATGATGACCTCGCGGATGTCCTCCGATGCCACGCGCTCGATAAGCTCGCGGAGCTTGATATCGTCGGGCGTGATATTCTGCATCGGCGAGAGCATGCCGTGGAGCACGTGATAAACGCCCCCGTACTCGCGTACCTTCTCGATTGCCATAAGCGAGCGCGTGTCTGCAACAACGCAGACGGTGGTGCGGTCGCGGGTGGTATCCGAGCAGATCGGGCAGACGTCAAGGTCGGTCAGATTCTGACAGACGGGACAGCAATGGATGTTTCGCTTGGCTTCAAGGATCGCCTCGGCAAATCTCTCAGCCTCCGCCTCGGTCATATCAACGACCGAAAAGGCAAGACGCATCGCCGTGCGCTTGCCGACTCCGCCGAGCTTGCCGAACTGTTCGGCAAGAAGCTCGAGCGACTTTATACTTTCGGACATGATCAGAACGCTCCGTCGGGAATGCCGTACTTAGCGGCAAGTGCCGACATCTCGCTTGCGGAAGCATCCTGAACTCTCTTGATACCCTCGTTGACAGCCGCAACGATGATGTCCTCAAGAGTCTCGGGATCGTCGGGATCGATGATCTCGGGCTCAATCTTGATCTCGGTTACGCGGAGAGTGCCGTCGATCTTGAGATTGACTGCGCCGCCTCCTGCGGCAACGTCGTATTCACGAGATTCGAGATCTGCCGCGAGTGCTTCTCTCTCCTCCTGGAACTTCTGTACCTGACGCATCATAGCGTCCATGTTCTGGGGTCCGCCCCCTACTCCCTTGGGAAGTCTGACTTTCATTGTTATATTCCTTCCTTATATTAATATGTCTTAATTGTTTTCCTCGGCGAGAGCCTCAAGCTCATCGGCGAGTATTTTTGCATCTGTAGGAGCTTCGCCCTTCTTGACGAGCTCGAAGACAATATCCTTCTCGCTGATCGGTCTGTCGAGTGCGACCGATGCCGCCGAGCAGAACGCCTTGAACTTATCGGGAAGCGAAAGCATCGTCTTTGTCAGCGACTGCGAATAGCAAATCACGATTCTGTCGCTTTCGTCGAAATATGCGTTTTCGGTATTGAGAAGCGCGCTTATCATCGGCGCGGTGGATTCATAGGATTCAAGTATCTCAGCCCACTGCTTGATCGGGCGCAGAATGCGCTCTTTTTTAGGTGCGGGTGCGACGGGCGCAGGAGTCGGAGCGGGTCTAGGCTGAGGTCTTGCCGCGGGTGCGGGGGACGGAGTGGGTGCCTGTGCGGGTGCACGCGCGGGTGCGGGAGCGACCTTGGGCGCCTGCTTCTTGACGGGCACTGCATCCTCGGGCACGTAGGGGACAAAATCGTCGTCCGCGGGCGGGATATCGTAATCCGCAAAAGGAGGCGGCTCGCCGAAGTCGTCAAAGACGGGAGCTTCGGTCTGCGGTGCGGGTGCGGGCGCGGGTGCCGCGGGGATTCCCATGGCGATCTTCGCCTCGAGTGCCGAAATTCTTGCGAGAAGAGCCTCGGGTGTCGTTCCGAGCTTTTCGTCAGCAAGGCGAACGAGGGTCAGCTCGGCAACAGTTCTTCTCGAAGCGCCGGGGCGCTGCATCGAGGAATATGCGTCGTCAAGCAGACGGCAATGATATGAAAGCATTTCGCGGGTGAAAGCCGCCGAATCCGCGGCAAGTCGCTCGCTTTCGCTGTCGGTAAGGTCGAGATATTTTGAAGCCGAAGCACGCGCGGTCTTCATAACAAGCATATCGCGGTAATACTCGATAAGCTCCTGCCAGAAGACGCCGAGGTCGGATGCCGACGCATCGATCTCCGCGACGATCTCAAAGAGGCGGGCGCAGTTCTTCGACGTAATGGCGCGGACGGTCTCGCTCATCGCCTCGCGTCCGCGGACTCCGATCGTCTCGCTGACAGCGGCGGCGTTGACCTCACGTCCCGCGGCGGCGCAAAGTTCAAAAAGGCTGATCGCGTCGCGCATTCCTCCCGTAGCCAGACGCGCAAGCATCAGCGCGGCATCGTCGGTGAGGGTGATATTTTCTTCTTTTGCAATATATTTAAGTCTCGAAACGAGAACGGGTGTGGCAATTCTTCTGAAATCGAAGCGCTGACAGCGCGAGATGACGGTTGCGGGAAGCTTCTGCATCTCGGTGGTCGCAAGGATGAACACAACGTGCTCGGGCGGCTCTTCGAGGGTTTTCAGGAGCGCGTTGAACGCCGAGGTCGTGAGCATATGAACCTCGTCGATGATGTAGACGCGTTTTTTGACGTTCGAGGGGGTATAAACGACCTCGTCGAGGATCGTGCGGATGTCGTCAACCTTGTTGTTCGACGCCGCGTCCATCTCGAGGACGTCTGTCGTGGTGCCGTCAAGAATGGCACGGCAGGACGCGCACTCGCCGCAAGGGTTGCCGTTCACGGGACTCTCACAGTTCACCGCACGCGAAAGGATCTTCGCGCAGGTGGTCTTACCCGTTCCGCGCGAACCGCAGAAAAGATAAGCATGGCAAAAAAGACCGCGCTCGGTCTCGTATTTCAGAATATCGGTAATATGCTCCTGACCGCAGACAGAGTCGAAGTCTGTCGGTCTCCACTTGCGATATAAGGCTTGATGCATACGCTTGTCCTTTCTTTAAATGCATAATGCAAAATGCAAAATGCAAAATTATCGAATCAAGGTAGATTTCCGCGCAAGCGCGAAAATCAATATTAAAAAACTAATCTTTACTTTGCAAACAGCCAAATATAATTATCAATTCCATTTAGCATTTTGCATTCTGAATTTTGCATTTCTTATTTTGCAGCCGACTTTTTCTTCGGTTTGATCGAGCAGAAATTGCGCAAGACGAGGCGCACCGCAGACGATTCCCGAAGGCTATCTTTACGATAGTCGAGGGATGAGTCGAGGAGCAACGAAGTATTGCACAATTTTTAA
>JAGBYM010000105.1 GCA_017628755.1 Clostridia bacterium
AAAACCGCAAGAGCTGAACTTCCCTACATTCGGGAAGTATTGACTCTGTCCAAAACTCAGAAGCAGAGCTTCAGAGTTTTGAAGCAGATTGGCAAAATCTGACGATTTTGCATTGAATGAGGCTCTGCCTCAAACTCCGCCACCTTTTGAAAAAGGTGGACCAAAACTTCCCGCTATTGTAAGAATAAAATTATAAATTCGCGTCTTTCTGTCCACTGTCCACTAACCACTGTCCACTAATCACTCGGCTTCTCCCGTAACTTCCTTCGTCATCTCCCCGATATCAAGCGTGAGGATGGCGTCGGTCTTGACTCTCTTCTCGATAGTCTCAAAGGATGCAAGTGCCGTGGTATGGTCGCGGTTGAAGATCTTTCCGATGTTCGGAAGCGACATCTCCGTGATCTTTCTGATAAGGTAGATCGCAACGTGTCTCGCCTGCGCGATCTCGCGGGAGCGGTTCTTGCCGATGAGATCTTCTTTTGTGATGCCGTATTTCTTGTAAACAGCAGAGAAGATCTTGTCTACCGTCACGCTGACGGGCTCCTCGCCGCCGAGAAGGTCGGCAATACAGCCGCGCGCAACCTCCATGGTTATCTCCTGACCCGAAAGGAAAGCGAGCGCTCCGAGCTTTTTCATCGCTCCCTCGATCTGACGGATGTTCGAACGGAGGTTTTCCGCAAGATAGGTCAGTACGTCCTCGGGAATGATGATTCCGACCTGCTCTGCCTTCTTTTTGATGATCGCGGTGCGGAGCTCAAAGTCCGGCGGCTGAATGTCTGCCAGAAGTCCCCACTCAAATCGGGTCTTGAGTCTGTCCTCAAGAGTCTTCATGTCGCGCGGAGGACGGTCGGAGGTCAGAATGATCTGCTTGTGCTCCTCGTAAAGAGCGTTGAAGGTGTGGAAGAATTCCTCCTGAGTGGAGGTCTTTCCCGCGATAAACTGAATATCGTCGATCAGAAGAACGTCGCAGCAGCGGTACTTGTTGCGGAATTCGTTGGTCATCTGCGCCGCAAGAGCCTCGATGAACTGCGTTGTGAAATCCTCGCCCTTTATGTAGATGATCTTTACGTTCGGCTTCTTTTTCTTGATCTCGTTTGTGATCGCGTAGAGAAGGTGGGTCTTACCGAGACCGCTCGGGCCGTAAATAAAGAGGGGATTGTAATTCATTGCGGGATTAGCCGCAACCGCCGTACAAGCCGCGTGAGCGAATTTATTCGAGCCTCCGACTATGAAGTTGTCGAAGGTGTATTCGAAGTTGTAGGGGGGAAGAGTGGAGCCGATAGAGCCCACGGGGAGCTTTTTGCCCTCATCTTCATATTTACGCTCTGCATCCGCTTCACGTCTGAAACGCTCGATCATCGCGCGGTGTTTTTCATCCTTGATGCGCTCCTCGCGCTCCTCGGGAGTCTCATGCGCGAATTCTTCGGTCTTTGAACGGAAAAGCTCAGCCTCGTATCCATCGCCCGAAGGAAGTATCGGATCGGGCATGATGATCTCCTCGGGCTCGTCCTCGTCATCATAGTGGAAGCCTGTTCCGCCCTCGGAATAGTCGATTCCGTCATTTTTAGGTGCCGCCTCGGTGCATGTGATCTCCACCTTGATGCGGAAGCCGAGACGCGATTCGAATTTATCTTCTATTTTGGTTAAAAATTTCTGCTTTATAAGATCGTATTTAAACGCCGAATCAACAGAAAACGTCATAACGTCTTCCTTGAAGGAAATAAGGTTCATGTTACCGAACCAAAGCTCGACAGCCGAGCTTTCCATATCGTCAAGGAAGCTTTTTTTAACGTCCTGCCAAACGGCATTGAGTCCGTCAAGATATGCCATGTCCATGTCCTTTCTTGCACATATATATAATATTATATCATATATAACTTAAATAATCAATTATATTATATAATATTAACAGAAATATTACAAATGCAAAGTTGTTAGTTATTAGTTGAAGGTAGAAATTCCCTCACTTTGTTCGGAAATTCTCCTGCAACTAGCAACTAATAACTATCAACTAGCAACTAATTTCTCCCAACCCCTTGCATTTCTCGGGAAAAAGTGCTAAAATATAACTATCTATGTAACATAATCCAAGGAGACATATATCATGAATGCAATAATGTACGGTGCCGGCAATATCGGCAGAGGATTTATCGGTAAGCGTTTTTCTCTTTCGGGCTGGAACGTAACCTTCGTTGACATCAACGAGGCTGTTGTAAATCAGCTTCAGAAGGACGGCGGATATCCCGTTTACGTTACCCGCGGCAACGAGTACGTCAAGGAATGGGTCGGCAACTGCACCGGTTTCAACGGACGCGACGTTGACGGCGTTGTAAAGCTCATCTCGGAGTGCGACATCCTCGCAACCTCGCTTGGTGTAAACGTACTTCCCTTCGTTGCTGAAAACCTTGCAAAGGGTATCGCGGCGCGTTATGCCGCAGGCGCAAAGCCTCTCAATATCCTCATCTGCGAAAACCTTATCGGTTCGGAAAAGATCCTTCGCGGCTACGTCCGTCCCTACATCCCCGAGGAGCTTGTCAGCTATTTTGAGGAGCAGATCGGATTCGTTTCCTGCTGTGTAGGCATCACAGTTCCTCCCACACCCAAGAAATTCACCGACGAGAATCCCCTCGCGGTCTGCACAGACTATTATAACGAGCTTCCCGCGGATCTCACCGCTTTCCGTCCCGTCGGCGCACCCACACCCGATATGAACGGTCTTGTACCCTTCACACCCTTTGATTTCTACATCGAGCGCAAGCTGATGCTCCACAACATGGGTCACGCGACCATGGCGTACCTCGGCTATCAGAAGGGCTACAATTACATATATGAGGTCGGACGCGACGCTGAGATCAAGTATATCCTCATCCGCGCCCTCGACGAATCTGCACGCGGTCTTGCAAAGAGACACGGCGCGTCGCTCGACGGACTTATGTCCTTTATTGACAACCTTATCCCCAGACTCGACAATCCTCTCCTTGAGGACACTCTTCTCCGCGTAGGTAAGGATACCAAGCGCAAGCTCAGCCCCTCTGACAGACTTGTAGGAGCCTTCAACTGCGTTAAGGAGAGCGGAAGAACACCTGCATACCTCGCTGTCGGCATCGCGGCAGGACTTCTTTGGGACTGCGAAGGCGACGACGCAGCCGCAGAGGTCAGCGCATGCGCAAAGACAGAAGGTGTTGCAGCGGCTCTCGCGAAGTATTCGGGGATCACCGATGACAGCGACGTCGCTCTTATCAAGAGATTCTACGATCTTCTCGCGGCGAAGGCAAGCTTTGCCGATATTATCGCGGCTCTTAATGAGTACGCGGAGTGATAGTGGACAGTAGTTAGTGGACAGTGGACAGAAAGAAGCGAATGATAATTTAATTATTATTATCGATCCATTATATAAGAAGATAATTTAATAAACAAAAAGATCTCGGATATTTGGAGTTATCTCCCAATATCCGAGATTTTCTAATAATTATTTTGTTTATCGCCTTACTAAATTATAAACGCACTAAACATAATTATAGATCAAACGCGTCTTTCTGTCCACTAACCACTGTCCACTGTCCACTAATTTTCAATCCTCATAAACTTGTCCATTACTCTCCGACAGCGTTTCAAGTGCGGACCTGGAGAAATACTCGATCGGATCGACGTCCGCGCCCTTGATCTTCATTTCGAAGTGGAGGTGGGGTTCGTCCGCAAGCTCAAGGACTCCGCCTTCACCGACAGCGCCGATAAGGGTGTCTTCGTTGACGTTTATACCAACCTCGATGCCCTCGGGAAGCTCATCGGCAAGTCCGCGGTAAACGCTGACCGCCTCGCCGTCATGCTCGATCCAGATGCACTTGCCCCACATGGGATCGTCCGAGATCTGCTTGATCTTGCCCTTTGCGGCGGGATAAACGGGAGCTGCCGCTTCGGTCATAATGTCGATACCGAGGTGAACGCGCCATTCGCCGAGAGTGTTCGAGAAGACCTGAACGGTGGGATCGTGCTCCTTGCCGAGATGGCCGATGGTGGGCAGAGAAAGTGTGGGAACGACAGATGACGCGGTGACGTCATTGTGCTTGGTAGATTCGGGTGTCTGCGTCTCTGCGGGAGGATTGGTGTTTTCTTCCTTCGGAGAAGTGATTTCGGGTTTCGGAGAGGTAATTTCGGGCGTGGGAGACGTGGTCACGGGCGTATTTGTGTTTCCTGCTTGTCCGCGGCGCGCCTTGTTTGCGGCACTTGTCATGGCAACGGCTACGGCAAGCACGATCAGGAGGACTGCGACGGTCAGATAGACGGTTCTGTTGACTCTTTCCGCGCTTTCGTTCTTGTCCTGATGTGTTTTTTCGCCCGCGATCTTGATCTTTGCGGGCTTTTGCGGCTTTTTGATCTTTTTGGATCTGAAGGGATTGAATTTCATTTTTGGCTCCTTTTGATTTGTTGCACTAATATTTTTATCGGCATCGCGGCGAATTATTCAAACCGAGGCAAAAAATAAAAATATTGACAAGGGGAGGCATAAATGATATAATAATTATGTTTTAAAGAGGTGATTATTATTATTAAAAAATATATTATTATACTTATGTTGCTGATTTTCTGTTTGACTTTTTCTTCCTGCTCGGAAGAAAAGGCAGAAGGCGAGGTATATTACTCGTTTACAGACAGCGAAGATAGAGAAGTCGTGCTCGAAAAAAAGCCCGAAAAAGTTGCCGTGCTCTTTTCGTCCTATGCCGAAATGTGGAATCTTGCGGGCGGAGAGGTCAATATCACCGTCGGTGAGGCTGTCGAGCGCGGATTTGCGGACGAAAATACCGTCCTCGTTGACAGCGGAGCGGGCAAAACTATCGATCGCGAGCTTCTGATTACTTCCGCGCCCGATTTCGTCATTGCATCGGCGGACATCGCGGCTCAGGCGGAGCTTGCGGGATATCTTGATTCGATCGGAATCGCCTGCGCGCTCATCCGCGTCGATTCCTTTTACGATTACGCCGAGGTCATGGAGGATCTTTGTAAAATCACGGGCAGAGACGATCTTTACGAGAAAAACGTGACGGAAATTGCCAACGAGATCGAAAATATTATAGGTTCGGTGGATAAAACCAAGGCGCCAAGGATCATTTTCGTCAGATGCGGGTCGTCCGCGTCCTCGACCAAGGCAAAGAATGCCGATGAAAATTTCGTTTGCAGAATGATCGCCGAGCTCGGCGGAGTCAATATTGCCGACGAAGCTCCCGAGCTTTGCGACGGACTTTCTCTCGAGGCAATTTTGACGGCACAGCCCGAAAAAATGCTCATTTCAACCATGGGAAATGAGCAAAAATCGCGCGAATATATGGATTCCGTGCTGAAAAGCGAGCCGTGGCAGGCGCTTGACGCTGTGAAAAACGGAAATTACGTTTATCTCGACAAGGAACTTTTCCAATTCAAGCCGAATGCCCGCTGGGCGGAGGCGTATAAATTTTTAGCGGAGTATCTTTACGGTGAAGGTTAAGGGACTGACGGCATTTTCGATATTCGGTGTAGCTTTTTTTGCGCTATGCCTTCTTTCGATGCGCCTTGGCAGTGTTTTTATCGACTCGAAAAGCTTTTTCTCCGCGCTTTTTATGAAGGAAGGCTTTGAGACGCAGAGCGTCATCATCTATTCTCTGCGTTTGCCGAGGATCGTGGCGGGAATCGTCGCGGGCGCGGGACTCGGTGTCTCCGGCGTGCTTTTGCAGTGCGTAACCGGCAACAAAATGGCAAGCCCCGGACTTATCGGAGTCAATTCGGGCGCGGGATTTGCCGTGATTCTGTCACTTACCGTCGGAATTCCCTACGTAATGCTCCCATTTGCCTCATTTTCGGGCGCATTTCTTGCTACTCTTGCGATAATTGCCATTGCGGGCAGAATGGGAATGACGAAAAACACCGTCGTTCTCAGCGGAATTGCCTTTTCCGCGATACTTTCCGCGGGAATTTCGCTCCTTTCTCTGCTTGATAGCGACGTTCTCGTCAGCTACAATGCGTTTTCAGTCGGCTCACTTGCGGGCGCTGAGGTCAAAAATCTCGTTCTTCCCGCTGTTTTAGTGACCTTGGCGGTAGTTATATCCTGCTTTTTCGCATCAAAGCTTAATATTTTGACACTTGGCGCGCCCATTGCGTCCTCGCTTGGAGTCAACGTGAGATTTATGAGAATATTTTCGATGCTCCTCGCATCTGTCTTGGCGGGCGCGGCTGTGTCTGCGGTCGGACTTCTCGGATTCGTGGGACTGATGTCGCCGCATATCGCGCGCGCACTCGTCGGACCCGATGCAAAAAAACTGATCCCATTTACCGCACTTGTCGGCGCGGACCTCGTTCTCGCCGCCGATCTTTGCGGAAGAGTCCTGTTTGCACCCGGTGAGATGCCCGTCGGAGTCCTGATGGCACTCCTCGGCGCGCCCTTCTTCCTCGCAATTTTACTGAAGGGAGGCGAACGCGATGCTTGAAATTATCGGACTTTCCGCCGCTTACGGCAAAAAACAAGTGCTTTTTGATATAAATACCGTGATTGAAGACGGAAAATTCATCGCAATTATCGGCAGAAACGGTTCGGGAAAATCGACTTTTTTGTCATGTCTCGCTTCAATCGGACGTTATTCGGGCAAAATTTTGCTTGACGGACAGGGTATTTCCGAGCTCAAAAAGCGTGATTTAGCTAAAAAAATCTCATTTTTACCGCAAACTCTCCCAGTAACACCCTTTACCGTCCGCGAAACCGCCGCTTTCGGGCGCGAGCCTTACACGGATCTCTCGGGCAAACTGACCGATGAAGACAAAAAGGCGGTTGCCGATGCCCTTGAGAAGTGCGGAATTTCGAATCTTTCGGAAAAAAGGATGAACGAGATATCGGGCGGCGAGCGTCAGATGGCGTATCTTGCTATGATGCTGGCGCAGGATGCCGACGTTTTGCTCCTCGACGAGCCAACAACCTATATGGACGCCCCGAACGCGCGAGAATTTATGAAAATTTTAACCGAAGAACGCAACCGCGGCAAATCCGTCGTCGCCGTAATGCATGACCTCACTCAAGCGGTGAAATACGCAGATTATATCCTGCTGATTGAAGAAGGTAAAGCCGTGTTTTTCGGCACGAAAGAAGAATGTCTTGCAGAAAAAGCCATTGAAAGTGTTATGTGCGTAGAATCGCACATAATTGAGGACGGAAAGATAGTATTTATTTGATCTTTAATATGGGGCGAAGGAGCAAGAATCTTCAAAAAACTTTTCGCTTTTAAATGAAAATGAAAATTTCCGAGCAAAGCGAGGAAATTAACCTTTATTTTCCGCTTGCGGAAATAACCATTCGGCGAAGCCGATAACCATTCTGCCGTAGGCAGATAACCATTCCCGCGCAGCGGGATAAAACTTCCCGCGCAGCGGGACAGAAAGGAACAAAAATGTCAAAATTCGAATGGAAAGGCGGCGCGCTTTTGGCACCGCTGCCTGCTGTAATAGTAACCTGTGCGCGCGAGGGCGAGAAGCCTAACGCGATAACTATCGCGTGGTGCGGCATCATCTCGACGCATCCGCCTGCGCTCTATATTTCGGTGCGTCCTTCGCGCCACTCTTACGAAATAATCAAGGAAACGGGCGAATTTTGCGTCAATCTCACACCTGTGTCGTTGGTCAGAGCCGCCGATACCTGCGGTGTGCTGACGGGCAGAAAGGTCGATAAGTTTGAAAAATGCAAGCTGACGGCTGAAAAGAGCTTCAAGGTAGCGGCACCGTCGATTGCCGAGTCGCCCTTGACCCTCGAATGCAAGCTCCGCGAGATCATCCCGCAGGGCTCGCACGATATGTTCATCGCCGATATCGTTGCCACGGCGGTTGACGAGTCGCTGATCGACGAAAAAGGAAGTCTGCACCTTTCCCGCGCAAATCTTTCGGCATTCGCGCACGGCGAATATTTCGAGCTCGGCAAAACCATCGGTACTTTCGGCTATTCGGTCAGAAAAAAGAAGAAGAAAAACAAAAAATAATGAAAAAATTCAGACTTTCATCCGACGATAATATTCTGTTTTTGCAGGATATCAATAAAAATAAGGATAAATATACCTCGATTTTCGAAAATCCCTACCTTGCAATATACAAAAAAGCGCACGATCGCTTCGGCGCAAAGGTGCATCTCAATCTTTTTTATGAATTTATCCCGAACAGCCGCGATTTTTCGGGCGAAAGAGAGTATTTCAATCTCTCGATGATGACGGACAAGTTCCGCGACGAGTTCCGCGCCAATTCGGATTGGCTGAAGCTCGCTTTTCACGCGAATGCCGAGTACCCCGATAAGCCCTATAAGGATGCGACGCCAGAAAAGATTCGCGAGGATTACACGAATGTCTGCCGCGAGATCGAGCGTTTCGCGGGCGCGGAGTGCATCAGCAATACAACGACCGTTCATTGGGGCGAGGCAACAAAAGAGGGCGTGCGCGAGCTGCGACGCCTCGGTCTGCGTTCGCTGACGGGTTATTTCAGGACGAATAAGGACGGAGATCCGATAGTTTCCTATTATTTCGGCGCGGATAAGCTCGACCTCGTCGCCGACCGCGATTATTGGTACGATGCCGAGACCGATATGAATTTCGTGCAGATCGACCTTGTTCTCAATGAAAAGACCTACGAGCACAATATGGACGCGCTCGGAAATATCATAAACGATCCCCTCCGCGGCGGATTCGTCTCGCTGATGATCCACGAGCAGTATTTCCACAGCGACTATCGCCGTCATCTGCCCGATTTTGAGGCAAGAGTGCTTGACGCGTGCAAGATGATGAAGGAAAACGGGTACGTTGGGATTCATCTTAAAGATCTTGTGCAGTGAGCGAAAAAGTGGACAGTGGTTAGTGGACAGTGAACAGAAAGACGCGATAATATGTGAATTTCCGAGCCAAACAGCTCGGAAATTTTCTTTTTATAATAATCATCCTCATCCACCGCCGTCGAGCGGCGGTCCCCCTTCCCCCACTTGGGGAAGGCTTAAGGGTTTGAGTGCCAATTCGATTTGTACAGCGAATTTTATTCATATCTATAATTTTGAATATTAAAATGGAATATTTTATTGAATAAGTTTGCGATAACTCTACTACGAGTGCAAATTAATACCAATAAAATATTCCTTATTGCTTTTTATAGGTTATAATTAAACGATGTTCGCTGAATATCCGATAAAGCTTGTACTAATTCTTTAACCTTCCCCAAGTGGGGGAAGGGGGACCGCGCTTGGCGCGGTGGATGAGGATGTAAAAAATATCTAAGGCATATCAAATTCTGTGATATTTCCCGTTGAGAAGTCGATGGTGGCGAATTTGATACTGTAATCGTATTCAGTTTCGGTGGGGGAGTTGATCTTTCCGCAAAGCTTGCCGTTTTTGATGCTGAATATCTCGTTATAAGATATTTTTTCGTTTGTATAGTGTACTTGCTCGTCACCGCCGCCGATGGGTTGAGAGCAGATGCTGCTGTCGCCGTACACGGTAAGGACGTCGTTGATCGAAAGTGCAAATTCGGTGATGGGGATCAAGCGGTACTTTTTCTTTACGTAATAAATTCTGTCCTCGGTTACGCAAAAGAGACTGACAGGGTCATCAACAGCTTTTTCCCACTTTTTAGTCTTGATAT
Organism: Clostridia bacterium; assembly: GCA_017628755.1. GTDB lineage: Bacteria > Bacillota > Clostridia > Oscillospirales > CAG-272 > CAG-390. Next base: position 9,625 of record JAGBYM010000105.1, read on the forward strand.
CGAGTGCGATCAGGTAATCGTCGGGAGTTTTCCAGGATTCCCTGAAGCCTTCCTCAGCTTCTACGACTGACGGCATATCCTTTTCAGCCAAAAAGTATAGTTTTCCGTCATAATAATATGATGTTTCCGCAAATATCAGGCGAAAACCGCTCTTTTCAGCATTGAAAATCTCGGTTATTTTCTTTTTTGAGATGTCATAGGAGGAGATATTATTTCCGCTTGCCGTAATAACTGTGTTACCCACAACGCATACGATATGCTCACTTCCCGTTTTATACTCGGCAAGTGTCTCCTCCTTGCCGCCGCTGACGGGCACGCGGCAGAGGTAGCCGGGTTCAAAGCTCATACTTAATCCGTTTTCCTTGTTCCAGGCAAAATAGTAGAGATATCCGCCGTGGGCATAAAAATTGTAGTACGAGACCCAATCAAAACCGCT
>JAGBYM010000106.1 GCA_017628755.1 Clostridia bacterium
GACTTCCTCGCACAAACCTTTCATTTAACAACTCCGATTTTTCATCAGAGTCAAGCTTGTACTTCTTAGTCTGTTGTTCAATTTTCAATGACCTCGCTGTCGGGCTTTCCGCGACAGCTTGTATATTATACCACTTTCCATTCCTTTTGTCAACACTTTTTTGAAAGTTTTTTTCACTTTTTTTCACTTTGTACCTTTTGACAGCATTCTGCACAATTAACACCCTACCCTTTTGTGCAGGTTGACAATAAAAACTGCCGTTTTTTGCTCATATAGGAGAATTGAGCTGAGCAGAATAATACTGAGGTGATATTTTGTCAACTATAATTATTCGAACTTTAATAATTTACGGCATCCTTATTGGTGCCATGAGACTGATGGGAAAGCGTCAGATCGGTCAGTTGGAGGTTTCGGATTTGGTCAGCACGCTCCTTCTTTCCGAGCTTGCTGCACTCCCGATTGAGAATCATGACATCCCGCTTTTATACTCGGTCATCCCAACCGTGCTTCTGATGTCGATAGAAATCTTCACGGCAGCTCTCCAAGGAAGATTTCCGAAGCTCAAAAATCTTTTCTCACCGAGACCGAGCATTCTCATCCGAATGGGGCAACCGGATTTTGCGGAACTGAAAAAATGCAGAATGTCCTCTGACGAGCTTTTGATTGCTCTTCGTAAATCGGGCACTACTGACATTTCGGAGGTTGCCTATGCAATTCTCGAGCAGGACGGAAACGTTTCCGTGATTCCAAGAGCATATGCAAAACCCGCAACGGCAAAAGACGTTTCCGCAGGAAACAGCGAATGCGGGATGTTCCGTATAATCGTTGACAAAGGAGAATTCAACAATGCTTCTCTATTCGACCTCGGCTGGAGTCGTGAAAAAGCTTACAATATTATATCCAACGAAAGATACGATATTTCCGACATCGCACTGATGATAGCAGATGAGGCGGGCAACTACAAAATTTTCACCGCGGAGGACGAAAATGAAAAATAAATACGCCTGCATACTTGCGGGAATATTTTTGTTTATAATGATAGGCGCATCTGTGACTAATAATATATATGTAAAAAACACATTCGAGAATATCAACTCCGAAATAGCTTCTCTGCCGGATGATCTCACAGTATGCGCAGAAAAGCTACCACAAATACTTGATTTGTGGGAGGAGCGCAGAATTTTTCTTGATCTGACCATATCAAAACCGGAACTTCAAAAAGTATCTGAACTTTTCGAAGAAGCTATAATAGCGGCAAGCCACGGCAACGCAAGCGATTATGAAACAGCAATGGCGCGCCTTGGGCGCGCCATTGCTGATATAAAAGATTTCGAACGTATCTCGGCAGAGATGATATTTTAACCGAGAACAGTATATTCGATAATGACAGGATGGTGGTCGGAGGGGAAATCGTTGTTGATCTTTTCGTTGCAGACCTTATAGAAGGTAACCGCTGTCTTCTTGGGAGAAACAAAAATAAAATCAATGATCTTATTTGACGAGCCGTAATTTGTAAACGTTGCGGCATTATTCTCTCTCTTATCTGCCATATCATAAGCATTGGATACTCCGCTCCTGATAATGGTAGAATACGCCGAGGAATTGCTATCGCAGTTGAAGTCACCGGTAAGAACAATGGGATAATCGGTTACCTTCTTGAGGTATTCAACAAGAACTTTGGCCTGCTTTTCGCGGGCTTCGGCACTGGTATGATCAAAATGGGTATTGATGATCATTATTTTTGTGCCGTCGGATTTTCTTTCAAGAAGAGCGTAGGTATAAATTCTGTTAAGCGAAGACTCTTCAACTTTGGAAACCACGTCGGGCGTATTAGAGAGCCACTTGGTTCCGCTGTCGATGAGATTGAAGAGTTCCTTCTTATAGAATATAGGATTGTACTCACCGCTGTTGCCGCCGTTTCTGCCCTCTCCTACGTACGCGTACTGGTCCTTAAGACCTTCTTTGAGGACGGCGAGCCAAACAGGGTCAACTTCCTGGAAACCGACGGTATCAGGGAAATAATTTCTTACCATAGTAAGAACGCGCTCGTTTCTCTCGGCGGTCTTACCGGAAACCCATACGTTAAAGCTCATTGCGGTAAGAATGCTGTCATCGTATTTGCAAAGAACTTCAGGGGCGGGAGTAAGCTCTAAAGTTTCAATCTTCTTTTCTTCAAACTGAGCATTGAATTCGTTTGCGGCAACAAGCATTGCGGTAGAAGTCACACCGTAGATAAGAATCTTTTTGCCGTCATACTTGATAACAGCTTCTGTTGCGCTGAACTTTTCGCCCATAGCGGCTATCTCGGCTTCGGTATGGCGATTGGTTGCACCAATAAGAATCTCATATTCGGTTGCTTCTTCGCCGTCATGGACGATATCGATTACGAAACCGGAAGTGTTGGCAACAACATCAGCAATAAGCTGTGCAGCTACCTTTTCGGACTGGCTATTCTTCTTGGGATAAACCAAACGGTAATTCTCAATCGGGACACCGGCAATGTTAACTGTGCCGATATCGTAGTTCTGTATCTTGAGAAAGTCCATCTCGGATTTGTAGAAGACACCGTCTTCGCTTTCCTTCTTAAGAACCACCTGATCCATAAACGCAGCGATAGCTTTGATTGTCGCCTGCTCCGAATGACCTGCGATAACTATCTTTTTACCTATCTGCGCAAAACCGTAATCATCGTATTTAAGATCTGCCAAGAACTGTGCGGTCTCAGGGCGGTTGGTCTTACCAACAAGGATCTCATATTCACCCATGCTGTAGACAGGTGTATTCTCTTTGAAGAAGTCATCCTTATATCCGATCGCGACTTTGCTTTTGATCTTCTGGTAAAGTCCATTGATCTGATCAAGCAGATCGCCCGTACTCTTTTCGGGGCGAACTATAAAGTAGTTTTCGAGATCTGCCAACATGATGGGAAGCATCTCATCCGCAGGTTCGGTTTCCTCAATCGGTGCAATTGTGGTATCCTCAGACGGCTCTGTGGTCACTTCACCGTCACCGCTACAGCCCGCAAGCACGGATACCGCGGAAAGAAGCGTGATCAAAGCAAGAAGCAATGATATTGTTTTAATACTGAACTGTTTCATAGTTTACCTCACATAGTTTTCTATTCTTATTTATTATATCACCGAGATAACCGAAAGTCAAGCAAATATTGCATTCAAAGAAAAATATTGTTCTTTTTTGCTATTCCCTCTTGAAAAGTTCACAGAATAGTGCTATTATATTAGCATCGACAAAAAAGTGAGGAACATATTTTGAAAAAAACCTTCACGGCGGCAAACGATTCTTCGGAACAGCGCCAGAAATCAAACATCCTTTTCGCCCTATGCTTTTTAGCTTACACCTTTTCATACTTCGGGCGATACAATTATTCAACTTGCGTAGATTCGATGACAGAAGCGGGTCTTCTTGACAAAAGCTTCGGCGGCATCATTTCAGCTGCATATCTGATTTTTTACGGTGCCGGGCAGTTCATAAACGGCCGTCTCGGAGTCAGAGTATCGCCAAAGCTTATGGTAGCCATCGGACTTCTCGGTTCGGGATGCTCCAATCTCCTGATGGGAAGCATGTCAAACAAATACGTATTTCTTGTTCTTTGGGCAGCCAACGGATTCTTTAACTCTATGCTCTGGTCTCCGATCATCAGAGTCTTTACAGATTGGATGACTCAATCACAAAGACTTAAAGCCGGAGCAAACGTTTCGCTGACAATTCCCGTTGGTATGACACTCTCGTACTCCATTTCTGCCTTAATGCTTGATATCGCCAATTGGCGCGCAGTATTTATTGCTTGCGGTTCGCTTCTCTGCATCGGCGGAGCGATCTGGATAATCGGCATTTCCGGACTCAAACCGTATATTAAAACGATGTCGGAGCGAAACTCAGAGCTTATCAAACCTAACCTCACCTCCGATGGTGACAAGACAACTAAACCCTCACTTACGCTCAAGCTCTTTTTCGGAACAGGAATTGTATTTATCGCGATCATCGCCCTCTTCAACGGATCACTTAAAGATGCGGTTCTTAGCTGGGCTCCCACATATCTCCAGGATACTTATAATTTCAACGACGCTCAAGCATCTCTCGTTTCAACCCTCTTGCCACTCTTCTCCGTTGCAGGACCTTACGTTGCAATCTTTATTGACAAGCACATCTTCAAAAACGAAGTTGCAACTTCTGGCGTTATGTTCGCTGTAGCAGGAATCAGCCTTGTGGCAGTCGTACTTCTCAAAGGCTCGATGCCCTTGGTTGCAGTTGCACTTCTCGCACTATCCATGTGCTGCATGTGGGCTGTCAATACCATGATACTCACTTTTGTCCCCTACCGCTTCGGTGGACTCGGTATTTCTTCTGCAGTAACCGGAACGCTTAACTGCACCGCTTACATTTCCGCTTCCAGCTGCACCGTTCTCTACGGCAGTATGGCTAAATCCCAGAACTGGTCAGCTACCGTTCTCGTTTGGACCGCCTTTGCAATCTGCGGAGCAATAGCTTGCTTCGGTCTTGCGGCGCTCTGGAAAAAATTCAGACCCGAAAACGAATAACCGCGAACGACTCAAATACAAAAGAACACCGCATGCGATGCATGCGGTGTTCTTATATTATATGGTAAGCAAATAGGAATTACTCTTCCTTGGGAATGTAAAGTCCGGTATCCTGGAGCCACTGAGAATAGTAGTAGAAGAATCCGGGTGCCTTGCCGCTTCCCTCCTTGGGTTCAGCGGAAGACTTTTCGTCCTTGATTGCGTTGTTGGTATCAAGGTTACCCCAAGAAGCGATAAGTTCTTCGAGCTTCTCAAGGCTTTCGCATTCATCAATCTGCTTCTTGATATCAGCGGACATAGCGTTGATCTCGTTTACGTTGTTGAGGTTAAGAAGAGTGTAGGTCTCAGCATTCTCGCCCTCGGGAACAGCCAGACGGTTCGCAAAGTCGAAGGAGATGGTCAGATAAGGAAGAACGTCGAGGTTCTGCTTCTTACCCCACTCCCATACGTCAAGGTCCATATTCTCTTCGGGATATGCCATGAATACGTTACCGGTGGACTCGAGGTTCATAATGTAATCTCTGTTGAGACGAACAACCTTGCCGGTCTCATCGTCGATCTTATAGTGTTCACCCTCTACACCGTACTGAAGTACGTTGCGGAGATCGCTGTTGGTGTTGAGGTAAGTGATGATCTGCATGCTGCGGGAAAGGCTGCGGGAGTACTCGGATACAGCAAACATGTTGCTGAATACTTCCTCATAACCTACGCGAGGATACTCAAGAACGTTGAGCTGATACTCTTCGCCGTAAACCTTAGCGAGATCTGCATCGCCCTTGATAACGCGGATAGCGTAATCTTCTACGTTGGATCCTTCTGCAACGATGTACTTAGCATCCTTGTACTTCTGGATAGCTCTGAGCTGATCGGTGTACTCGGTGCTCTTGAAAATGTTGTTACAAGCAAGACCTACGCTCTCGCCCTTGAAGTTCATAGTACGGTTGTTGGTGGTACTAGCAAGAACAGAGAAGGTAGAGGAGTTGATCTTACCGGTAGTGGTATCGATGTTCCAGTAATAGGTGTTAACAGGGTAGATATCGCCGAGAATGGGAGCTACGCCGGGCTCGTACTTCTGTACGTCTGCAAGGAAATCTGCACACTTAGCAAGGGTGTTGAGCTCTTCGGGGTTGTAGCTGTACTTCTTAGCAAGCTCCTTGTTGACAAGGAGGTATGTATATTCGCCGATAATAACGTTGTTCGGGATTCCGTAGGTTCCGCTGGTAGCCCACTTTGCCCAGGTGAGAAGCTCGTTGTTGATATACTCGTTAAGCTTCTTGGAGGAGCCGGTAAGCTCGGAGTCGAGTCTCTGGATCATTTCCTTTGCGATAAAGTCTACGTATCTCTCGTAGCTGTCGATCCAAAGGATATCGATCTGTGCGGGTTTTTCGTCAGGGTACTTAACCTGGCTGAGGGTGTAGCTGTTGTCGATACCCTCAATGGTAACCATTTCGGTCTGCTCAGCGGTGGTATCTTCGCCGGTAAGTTCCTCGGTCTCACGGAACTGCTCATAGTCAGGGTTTGCTGCATAGAAAGCATCGAACCAAGCGTCATCAGTAGTAACGCCCTCTGCCTTTGCGTTCTTCTTTGCCTGCTTAAGAGCCTTGCTGTGCTCGTCCTCGAGGACAGCAAGAGCGAGGTTGGACTCTACGACCTGCTCGATAAGCTCGTAATACTTATCGTATGTAGCAAAATGAAGCTTGACCTGGGTCTTGAAGTTAGGCTTGGTGATCTTATTGAAAGCATCCTCAACCTTTCTTGCGGTATCGGGAGAAACCTCCTCGGCGCTTACAACGTACATAGAAAGAGTAATAGCGGAGTTGGAAGCTTCTTCTGCCAAATCACCTGCAAGATTGGTGTCTTCACCGTTGTTGCCAAAAGCCGAGCAGCCGGTAAAGAGCAGGCTCGAAAGCATAAGGAATGCCAGAATCAGACTAATTGTCCTTTTGTTCATTTAAGTTTTCCTCCTTCGGGAAATGGGTATTCACGCGCATACACGCATATTAATGTTATTATATATTCTACTACAATTTTGCCAAAAAGTCAAGTCAAAATTTTGAACGATTGACTAACACTTCCTTGACAATTCTCAAAACGTCCATTTTATATTGCATAATATACAAAACAGAGCTTGGGAAATTGCGCACAAATAACAAACCTTTTGTGCGTTTTAACGATATTTACAGCAATATTTTGTTAACTTTGCACAACGGCAAAAGTATACAAACGGAACAGATTACTCGATAAAACCGCGGAGATGGCGTGCACGGCTGGGATGACGGAGCTTTCTGAGCGCTTTTGCCTCAATCTGTCTGATTCTTTCACGGGTAATGCGGAATTCCTTACCTACCTCTTCGAGGGTACGGCATCTTCCGTCATAGAGACCGAAACGAAGCTTGATAACGTGCTCTTCTCTGGGAGTGAGGGTACGGAGCTGACGCTCGATAACCTCGCGGCGCATAGTAGCCGAAGCTGCGTCTGCGGGAGTGGGGGTCTCATCATCGGGAATGAAGTCACCGAGATGACTGTCTTCCTCTTCACCGATAGGAGTCTCGAGGGATACGGGCTCCTGCGCGATCTTAAGGATCTCGCGAACCTTATCCGCACTCATACCCATCTTTTCGCCGAGCTCGTCCGCGGTAGGCTCACGGCCGTATTCCTGAAGGAGTTGACGCTGATAGCGGGATACCTTATGGATGGTCTCAACCATATGAACGGGAATTCTGATGGTTCTTGCCTGATCAGCGATAGCACGGTTGATCGCCTGGCGGATCCACCATGTAGCGTATGTCGAGAACTTGTATCCCTTCTCATAGTCAAACTTATCAACAGCCTTGATAAGACCGAGGTTACCTTCCTGAATAAGATCGAGGAAGAACATACCCTTGCCAACGTATCTCTTTGCAATACTTACAACAAGACGGAGGTTAGCTTCAACAAGCTTGTCCTTTGCTCTCTTTCTGACATCATCCGGGAGAGACTCGTCATACATTGTAGCCGCAAGCGCAAGCTCCTCTTCCTGAGAAAGAAGCTCAACGCGTCCGATCTCCTTAAGATACATACGGACAGGGTCATCAATTGCAAGACCTTCCTGCTCGAGAAGGCGCTCCATTGCCTCGCTGTCAGCAAATTTTTCGACTTCACTTTCTATCTTGTCCATTTCGCCGTCAGGCATTTCATCGGCAAGAAGAAGATCTGTGTCTGTGTCATCGTCAAAGATTTCATCAATCTTATCGACGTCATTCATCTCGTCAAGCACGTCTTTATAGTCGATCGTACTTGTATCCGAGGTGTCCATGAAATCAAGTTTCTTATCACTCATGTTTTTCATCCTTTCCTATGTATAAAACACTTTTTTAATTTTCCTTATTATTCTTCGCGCTTTTTGCGCGCTTCCTCGAGGCGGCGGCGTTTTTCGGCAAGCTTATCTTCAAGCGACTGACCGCCCGAAGCATTCGCTTTCTCCTTCGCCGTTTCGCTGCACAGCACCTCAATCGAAATCTTAAAGACCTCCGGTCCGTTTTCGGCAAGACTTCTCCGCCTCTGCTGCATATCTTCAAGCGCCGACATTTCATCGGGATTGAAATACTCACCGAGGAGTGCGTAAATATATCCGCCGTTGTTTTCGAGATCTATAATGGCATTGAACGCCCTTCTTCCGAATTCGGTGAAGAAATCGTCAGTACCGAGATTGTATTCCCCACGCAGTATACCCTCTCTGTATTCGGGATAGATCATCATCATTCCGAGTATCGTTTCCTCGGCATAGGATGCGCGAAGATTCTTTGCAGCGTCGGGATTGACCTTGTTTGAATACTGACGCAGGCTTGCGTGAGCATCACGGTTTTGTTCGCGCGTCATCTCGCGCATTTTCTTTTTGCGAAGCCTTTCAGCGTCGCTCTTTACGGCGTCGGGAGAAATTCCGAGCACCTCGCCAACGCGTTTGGAGTAAAGCTCGCGCTCGACTGTCGAATGGTAATCCGAGATTATTGCCGAAAGCTCGTCTGCGGCTCGTCTTTTGTTTTCAACGATCGAAAGATCGTATTTGCCGGTTACCGCCTCGAGCTTGTACTCGAAACCTGTGCGGCTTTCTGTGAGAAGCGCACGGAAGGATTCCGCACCCTTCTTTTTGATAAATTCATCGGGGTCCTTCGCGCCCTGCATTTTGAGGACTCTGACCTCGACTCCGACCTTTCCGAGAAGGAGCATCGCCTTGTTAGCCGCTTTTTGTCCCGCCTCGTCCGAGTCATAGGATATTATGACTTTTTTAGTATATCTTGAAATGATACGCGCGTGTTCCTCTGTAATTGCGGTTCCAAGCGTTGCAACTGCATTCGGGAAGCCCGCCTGATGAAGCGCGATAACGTCCATATAGCCCTCACAGAGGATGAGCTGTTCCGCGCAAAATCCCTTTGCGTAATTAAGTGCAAAAAGGTTTTTACTCTTTTTGAACGCGGGGGTATCTGAGGAGTTAAGATATTTCGGCTTGCTGTCGTCCATAACTCTACCACCGAAAGCTACAATATTACGCGAAGTATCGACGATGGGAAAAATAACGCGGTTACGGAAATAGTCATATGCCCTTCCCGTCTTCTGGCTTTTTCCGCAA
>JAGBYM010000107.1 GCA_017628755.1 Clostridia bacterium
TTAAGATGAAAAATCAATACTTTGGCAATCTCAACTGCCAAAAAAGCAAAATAAATTGCCAAAAAGGAGCATATTATGTCGAAGAAATGCTGTCACGGTCATGCACCCGTCGGTCAGTTCCGTCAGGCGGCGGAATTTTTTAAAATGCTCGGCGATGAGACAAGGATAAAGATTTTCTGGATACTCTGCCACAGCGAGGAATGCGGTGTGGGACTATCCGAGCGGCTGGGTATATCGAGCCCCGCGGCGGCGCATCACCTTCGCGTGCTCCGTGAATGTGGGCTTATCGATTCGCGCCGCGAGGGCAAGGAGGTCTATTACAGAATTGCCGACAGCGAGACGGCGGTGAGGATGCACAGCGCGGTCGAGTCGATAATGGAGGTCGCGTGCCCCGCTGACGCGGCAGGGTCAACGAGCGCCGAGACGGTGCGGAAGGTGCACGATCATCTGGTCGCACACCTTGACGAGCGCGTGACGATCGAGGAGCTGTCAAGGATGTTCCATATCAACGCGACAACGCTCAAGGAGGCGTTCAAGGCGGAGTACGGCACTTCGCTCGCGGCGCATATAAAGGAGCACAGAATGGAAAAAGCCGCCGTACTGCTTCGCGAGAGCGGGATGAGCGTGGCTGAGATCGCCAAAATTGTGGGATTTGAAAGCAGAAGCAGATTTACAACTGCATTCAGGGAGAAATACGGTGTTTTGCCGAGTGAGTATAGGAATCTCGCTTCGCTCGAATGAGTTATCCGCTGCGCGGAATGGTTATCGCCTGCGGCGAATGGTTATTTGCCTGCGGCAAAATAAAGGTGAATTTCCTCGCGTTGCTCGGAAATTTTCCTTTAGCAAATAATAAAAATTCCGAGCAGAGGCTCGGAATTTTTATTTTATTCGGCAGTGCTTTGTTTTTTGCGATATTCTTCAGCGAACTTGTCATATTTCTCCTTCTCTGCTTCCAACCGTGCAAGATATTCGTAGTCGGTGGAATCAACGGCGGTGCGCCAGAGGATGTTGCCATCAAAGCTGTATGCGGTATAAACCGTTTCGGTGAAGGAAAATGGCGTACTCATCAACAAAAGCGGATAATAATGCTTCGTGTCGTGCTCGGAGACAAGCAGAATAAAGTCATCGTATTCAATTACAGCGGTCGCCAAGTGGCGCAGAGCTATAGTACCTTCGGCTTCCTCGAAGACTTTGTCGGGAAAACGTGACTCAAAAAACTCGCTGACATTCATGTACCCAAACGTATATGCGTCACGTTTTATTTCGGGAAAATCTTCTTCATCTGAATACCCTATCACGTTCAGATCGCTGTCAAACCGAACGGTTACGGTCTCGTATGGCTTATGAGTCAGCCTTTGATTGCGCATCAATGCGTACAGTGTGCCGTTGACATACTCCACATCGTAAAGCCTGTCGTATTCATCTCCGCCCATTTCGATTTTTTTTGTTATTTTCCCCGATTTGTCGATTTTGATAAAGTGGCAGTACCTTCTTTGGTAACTTCCGTCGGCGAGAATGTATGCGTCATCGGTTTCCGCGAAAAACTCAAAACCACTTGCTTTTACATCTAAATCGATATCAAAAATAACTTTGCCATTTTTATCAAAACGGACAACGCGGTCATTGATTATATTTTCGCCTTGGCTGCTGTATGTGACTTGGTAAGGTACAAAAAACAAATAAGTTCCGTCGGAAAGGCTGTGTACCTTATGTTCATAATACCAAAACTCGGGTTCGTCGATTTGGACATCTATCCGATGCAGAAGCTTACCCGAAAGATCATAAACTTCAATATTATATGGTGGATCTGCATATTTGATAACCTTACCGCCGCTGATCTGTATATCAGCAAAAAGATTTTTGTTGATAATATCAACAAACTCCTTTGGCACCTCGCCAACATGCTCGATAAGATCGCGGTCGGACATGTCTTCGTCACGTGAGGAATACGTGATCTCTCCCACATTCTCTTCGTTTTCCGAAAGCATATCCGAGCTTCCCGCACCTGCGGTTCCTCCAAAGATAACGCCTATGCGCGGGATGAGATAAGTGATCAGCGGCACAGCCGCAACAAGGAGCGCGAGGCACGCGGCGAGCGATAGGATATAGCCGACACGGCGTTTTGGCACTGATTTTTCGATATTGTCGTAATACCCGAGCGCTTCGGATATGTATTTTTTGTCGATGTGATCGACAGCTTCAAGCAGTCGCTTGTCTTCAAAACCGTTCTTTTTCATAGCGTAAAACCTTCCTTTCCAAGCATCACCGCAAGCTTTTTGCGTGTTCTCATAAGCATCATTTTGATTTTGCCCTCACTCGAGCCCGTGCGACGCGCGATCTCGCGTATGCTTTCGCTCATCCAATAGCGCATGACGAAAACCGCGCGCTCTTCTTTTCCGAGCGAGGCGAGAAGCTCGTTTATGATCGCTCCCGCGCGGGTAGATTCGTAAGACTCCGAAAGCTCCGTGCCGTCGGGGATCGCGGAAAGAAGCTCGTCGCCGACGATCTGAACGTTACCCCCGCGCTTCCAGGCGTTGTTGGCGCGAGTGCGGTCGATCGAACGGCAACGGACAATCTCGGCAAGATACGAACGCAGATCATCGGGACGCGCGGGCGGGATCGAGTTCCAGAGCTCGAGCATGACGTCGTTTACGCATTCCTCGCGATCCTCATGCATACAGAGGAAGTTTTCCGCGATATGATGGCAGAGCGCGCCGTATTTCTTTTCTGTCTCTTTGATCGCTTCCTCATCGCGGGCGAAAAACAGTTCTATTATTTTTTCATCCTTCATTGACCATGCCTCCTTTCGTCCTTCATCCTATATGCCGTAAAATGGGGCACTTTGGTAACGCGGTTTTTGAAATTTTGTCGGAATGCACAAAACGGAAGGTGTGTTTTTGTGCAATATTATTATAGCAAAATGTCAATTACTTGTCAACCGTGCGGGCACTTGACAAATAAAATATTTTAAGATATAATGATATTGGATATTATACTGTCAGGATGCACAAATTTCCACCTTCCTTTTTGTGCAATCCTACAAAATCTCTGAAAACAGGTGACGTAAACAAGACAGAACGCTTCTTAAATAGTGAGGGGACATTTTGAAAGGAGGCAAGGTCAATGGATGACAAAAGGATAATCGAACTTCTCTTCGCTCGCGACGAGCAGGCGCTTCGCGAGATCGAAGAAAAATACGGCGGACTCTGCCGTTATATTGCCTCGAACGTACTCGCTATGAATGAGGACATTGAGGAATGCTGCAACGATATTCTGCTCGCGATCTGGAATGCGATACCGCCCGACTGCCCCGCAGATCTGCGCGCCTATATCGGCAAGGCTGTCCGCAATCGCGCGCACGAGATCACGCGCGAGGCAAACGCCTGGAAGCGCGGAGGACGGGTGCAGATCGTTGGTGACGAATTTCTCTCGCTCCTTGACGACGGCACCGATCTCGTCTCGGAATTTGAAGCAAAACGCGCGGGTGAGATCATCAGCCGCGTGCTTGACGAGGGAAACAGACAAGACAAAAAGCTGTTTTTTATGCGTTATTGGATGGGTATGAGCATTGAGCAGATCCGCGATCAAACGGGATTCGGGGAGAGCCGCATCAAAATGTCGCTCTTCAGAACGCGTAAGCGGATCGCCGCGCAGCTTGGAAAGGAAGGTTTTACGAAATGAGAATGAATATCAAACCCGAAAACAGGCGTCTGCTCGAGGCGCTTGATTATATCGACGATAAGATTGTTTCGGATATGCTTGCCGAGGTCAAGGTACCCGAACCCATCTCGCCCGTGCGCGACAAAAAAGTCACGCGCCGCTCTCTCCGCTATTTTCTCACTCTCGCCGCGTGTCTGATGCTCCTGATTGCAGCTGTGCCGATAATCACTTATTTTGTTCCTCGGATAGGCATTATTTTCAGCGGAAACGCGGGGGCGGGCAGCGGAACCGATGAATACGATATTCCGATACCCGAAGGCGGACTTAACTTCATTGAGCACGTCGGAGAAGTTCCCGAGGAGTTCAAGGAAATAATCGAAGACAATCTCTTCCTCCGCGCTTACGTATACGGAGATCACCTTATTAGATACGTTTGGACGAAAGAAGAACACGTTTTCTACTTTTTTGATAAATCGGGAAATATTACCCGTCAAGTCGGATATCCCGAATCGGAAAAACAAATCAGTATGAGTCGGAAGTTTATCGATTCGGAAGACAATATGCTTGTATATTTTGCCGTATCATATCAAGACAAGAACAACGATTATAAGATGGTTTCTTATGCGAAGATCGTAAAATTTGATACCGATGGAAAAATTGTGTTTGATATTAATCTCCCCGAAGGCACCGGAGGATTTGATTATATGATCGAAACCGATGACGGTTATATTTTTCCGGGAGGCATAAACGAAAAGAAGAGCAAGACGCACAAAGAAGATGTTTTTATTGCCAAGCTTTCGCGTGACGGCACAGTACAAAACACGGTCACAATCGGTACCTCCGGTGAATATGATACAGTTTGCAATGCAGAAAAAACAGATAACGGTGCGGTATTGTACCTTTGCCTTCAGAAAACAAAGAAAGGTTATACAAGAGCAACCTGGAATTATTACCGATATGATGTCAAAAACGATCTGACCGTCGAAAATATCACTCCTATCACAGAAAATGACGTGCCCGAGCGCGGTCCGTTCTATTTCATAGACGGAAAAGGACTCTACAGCATCAACGAATTCATTGCGGACTATGATGCTTTGGACTATTTTGGCGTCGAATTGATTGATTACGGTGATTTCGTACTCTTTGTCGGCGACCGATATACTTCCGATTATGATATTATCAAGGACGGCGCGTCTGCTATCATACCGATTAAATCTTACTACACAGAGACCGTCTACGCAGCGTACACCAAAGACGGCGAACTCATATGGCGAACCGCAGTCGATTCGACAAATTATGAAATGATCAAAGAACTGCTTGAAGAGCAAGAAAAAAACTGATATAAAGGGAATGAGTCGTTAAGCAAGAATGATCAAAAAATCATTTCATAGCTTTTTGACATCCTCATCCACCACTCCCGTGGTCCCCCTTCCCCCGCTTGGGGAAGGTTAAGAGGATCGTTTGCCGATTCTATTTGTACAGCGAATTACGTTTAAGCATACAATTTTGCATATTAAAAAGGAATATTTTATTGAAACAGTTTGCGAAAACTCAACCGAGAGTGCAAATTGATTCAAATAAAATATTCCTATATGCTTTTTATAGGTTGAAATTGAATTATGTTCGCTGTATGTACGAAGAAGTCAGCACAGCTTCTTTTACCTTCCCCAAGTGGGGGAAGGGGGACCACGGGAGTGGTGGATGAGGATGTTAATTGATTATTTTTCAATGCTTTTATTATACTTCTTCATATGTTCTTGGTCAATTCATTGTCTTAATCATATTTTTTGCATATTTAAAGGGCTGCTTTACATTTTTCTTAATGAAGCAGCCCCTATTGTTACGCTATCGGCTCTCCGTCCTTATCAAAGAGCGGGAGCTTTTCAAGGTATATGAGGTCGTCGCGCTTGGTGGCATCGCCTTCTGCGAGGATCGCCATGCGTCCGCAGATGATACCGCCGGCGGCGTTTACGAGCTTTTCGATAGCGAGAAGAGACTCGCCTGTCGAGATAACGTCGTCAACGATGAGGATCTTTTTGCCCTTCATGAGGTCTGCGTCTGCTTTGTCGAGATAGAGCTTCTGCTCCTTTGCGGTGGTGATCGAGTTTACGGTCACCTCAAAAACGCCCGTCATATAGAGCTTTGCTGCCTTGCGCGCGAGGAAATACTTCTGATTTCCCGCCAGACGCGCCATTTCGTGCACGAGCGGAATGCCCTTTGCCTCAGCGGAGATGAGGTAGTCGTATTCGGGCGCGAGATCGAGCATCTTCTGCGCGCACGCGGTGGTCAGCTCGGGGTCGCCGAAGATGACGAACGCGCCGATCTGAAGATTTTCGTTCAGCGGGCAGAGGGGAAGCGCGCGGTCGCATCCCGCGATATTCATGTTATAATGTGTCTTTGCCATGGTTTTTACCGTCCTTAAGTAAAATTTCTTACCATATATAATTATACACCAAGCGCGGGAAAAGTCAAGTGCTTTTGAAAAAAATGTTGACAAGTGAAAAAGATTATGGTATCATTATAGTAACCAATAACGGAGGATCTGCTATGAAAAGAGTAATTTTTGCGATTATGATGATAGTTTTTCTGTTTGCTGTCTGTTCATGTGACGGCATCGGAATGGAGCAACCCATTGTTACCACAGAAGTTACCACAGAAGTAATAGACACCACTCCTCCTCCCTATGACCCGACCGCAAGCCCGATTGAGCTCTCGCCGGATGAGGAGATCGAAATAATAAGAAATTTCATTCTCTATTCGTCGTCAACGAAATCGGAGAACGATTACAAAGTCCGCTGTTTTGGCGCGGAGAACGGGGCGTATGCGGTTTTTGTTGAGCCCGTCGGATACACACCCATAGAATTTGAGGATTATCTTGAAAAACCATACAGCACGCCCGTGACCCGCGAATATTTCGGAAGCTCGGAATTTGACTTCTGGTACGAGATCGGCGACCCATTGATCATATATAAGGATGGAGAATTTTACCGTCTTCGCAATGCTTTGGAAACGGGGATCGTTACGGGTGCGTTTCTGAGCGAGGTCAATGATCGCTATAAAGCTGCCAATCCCGGTTTTTACGATAACAACACTAATTACGGTTATGGTTATTAAGATAACTAATAAGGAACTGACAATATGAAAAAGAAGATTTTCAGCATTATCATTATGATTCTCACAGCATCGGTGCTCCTTAGTGCCGTATCCGCCGCTCCCCGCGACGAAGCCGAGCCCGGTAAGGCTTACAACGTAGTATATTATGAAGAATTCAACTATGAAAACACGACGGGAAACGCCAAAATCGAAAAGCTTCTCGGATGGAAGATCCTTTCAAAAAGCGATAAAAACGCCGTCACCGACCCGACCGCGACTTATTCGATCAAGGACGGCAGACTTTATATCGAGAATAACAAGGTAAACGGCAAGGATTCATATATCAAGATCCTTGATGACGTGCATATGATGAGTACCTGGATGAGCGACTACACTCTTCAGTATGACGTTACCCTGACCTCGAACGGCGACACATCGCGTTATCTTGCGATCCTTACCGACTATAAGGACAGCACAGCAGGTTTTTATCATTCCTTCCACCTCCGTATCAATGGCTCTGCGAACAATCAGGCGCGCATGAACGGAACATGGAGCACCTTTGACGCTCCCGGCGACTATTATGCCGCAGATCAGGACGACAGCGACGGCACCTCGTCGATCGCAAAAAAGATCACGGGCAAGAATTTCAACGGCAACTCGCTGCTCAAGGACCTTGATCTGACGGTCAGAATCGTTTGCGAAAAGCTTGATATCGGTCCTCGAGTTTACATCCGCAATAATTCCGCGGGCGGAGATTTCGTTCTCGTTTCGAGAGCGGGCGGCGATATCCCCACAAGCTCCTCATACCGCAAGACTGGCGGAATGTCACTCGTTCTCAAGGCGGGCGGAAAGATCAACGGTTATATTGACAATATCGTTGTTTACAAGGGCACGGGCGAGCCCTGCTGGGAGGAGATCAAGCTCCCCGAGACCACCGAAGCTCCCGAAACGACTGCCGCACCCGAGACAGAACCCGTTACAGAGCCGACGACCGACCCTGTAACCGAGCCCATAACCGAGGAAAACGGATGCTCGGCAACTGTCGGAACATCGGGAATCCTTACACTTGCAATTGCCGCCGCGTTTGTGATGCTAAAGAGAAAACGCTGATTGCGTGCAAACTTATATAAAAGAGGCTGAGTCACTTACTTAAGTGATTCAGCCAACTTTTATATTATCTTCGACATCCTCATCCACCGCGCCTTTGCGCGGTCCCCCTTCCCCCACTTGGGGAAGGTTAAAGGGTTAGCGCGATCTCCATCGCATATTCAGCGAATAGTTCTTATGTTTAACCTATAGAAAGCAAATAGGAATATTTTATCAGAATCAATTTGTACTTACAATAAAGTTTGGGCAAACTTTTTCAATAAAATATTCCTATTTAGTATGCAAGAATTAATTATAGAATAATATTCGCTGTAGTTACGAAATTGGATTGAAAACTTCTTTAACCTTCCCCAAGTGGGGGAAGGGGGACCGCAGCCGGGTTCCCGGAAACGCGATCGCGCGTTTTTGGGGTTCTGGCGATAGCGGTGGATGAGTATGTCAAAAAGATGATAATATTTGATTAAAAAGAAAGCTGAGTCATTAAAGTTAATGACTCGGCTTTTTTATCTTTAGATAACAACTAGCAAATAATTACTTTTTCTTCTTATTCCTCTGTCCGTTCGCGGAAGGCTTTGAGGATTTCGCATTCTTCTGCGGGCGGGGGCTTTTTTGATTGCGGTTATTCTTCTGATTCTGATTTCTGCCCTGATTCTTTCCCTGAGGCTTGTAATTATTCTCGGGGCGGACGAGGCAATCCTTGCCCGTTCCGACGAGGTCCTCGCGGTGCGCGGCGATGAGAGCCTCGCGGACGAGGGGTGCGTTTTCGGGCTTGCCGTACTGCAGAAGCGCGCGCTGGAGTCGCTTTTCGCGCGGATCGCGGGCAACGTAGACCTTCTTGCCCGTGAAGGGGTCGATTCCCGTGGCGAACATGACGGTGGACGCCGTGCCGGGGGTGGGGTAGAAGTCCTGAACCTGCTCGGGCGAGAGGTTTTCGCGCTTTAAGTAGAGCGCGAGGGCGATCGCGTCGTGCAGAGTCGAGCCGGGATGGCTTGACATCAGGTAGGGAACGAGGTACTGCTCCTTGCCGCACTCACGGCAAAGGTCAAAGAATTTCTCGCGGAAACGGCGGTAGACCGAGAAATCGGGCTTGCCCATATATGCGAGAACGCCGGATGAGCAATGCTCGGGCGCGACCTTGAGCTGTCCCGATACGTTATCGCGGACAAGCTTGCGGAAGAAGGAGTCGTCGGGGTCTGCCATGAGGTAGTCAAAGCGGATTCCCGAGCGAATAAAGACTTTCTTGATGCCGGGGATGGCTTCAACCGATTCAATGAGGTCGTAATATTCCTTGTGATCGACCTTGAGATTGGGGCAGGGCTTGGGAGCGAGGCATTTGCGGTTGGGGCAAACTCCGCTCTTGAGCTGTTTATCGCAGGCGGGAGCGCGGAAATTCGCGGTCGGACCGCCGACATCGTGTATGTAACCCTTGAAATCGGGCATTTTTACGATTTCGCGTGCCTCTTCGAGAACGCTTTCCTTCGAGCGGCTTCGTACGCTTCGTCCCTGATGGAATGCGAGCGCGCAGAAATTGCATGCGCCAAAGCAACCGCGGTTGTGAGTTACGGAGAAAGCGACCTCGGCTATCGCGGGTACGCCGCCGTCCTTGTCGTAGACGGGATGCACCTTTCTTGTGTAGGGAAGGGCGTAGACGCGGTCGAGCTCCTCGCGCTCAAGCGGGGGCATCGGGGGATTCTGAACGAGGATCTTGTCGCCGTAATGCTCAATGATGGCGCGTCCACCAATGGCGTCCTGCTCGCGGTACTGCGCGCCGAAAGCCTCGGCGTAGGCACGTCCCCCTTCTTTGAGCTCTTCCCAGTCGAGCTCTGCGGCAACCTCGTAGTGGAGCTCGGGCTTGTCCGCGGGACAGAGGTAGCAGGATCCGCGCACGTCGCGAATTTTTTTGACGGGTACACCCTTGTCAAGCAGATTTGCGATACGGACGAGGATGTTTTCGCCCATGCCGTAGGTGAGGATGTCGGCGCGGCTGTCGATGAGGATCGAGCGGCGCATACGGTCCTCCCAGTAATCGTAGTGGGCAAAACGGCGGAGCGAGGCTTCAAGACCGCCAAGGATTATCGGCACGTCGCCGTAAGCCTGTCTGATAAGGTTCGAGTAGACGATCGTCGCGCGGTCGGGGCGCAGACCCGTCTTTCCGCCGGGCGAATAGTAGTCGTAGGAACGGCGGTGGCGCGTGACCGAGTAATGCGAGACCATCGAATCGACGTTGCCCGCGGTGACGAGGAAGCCGAGGCGGGGTCTGCCGAAACGCTTGATGTCGTCAAGGGTCTTCCAGTTAGGCTGTGCAAGAATAGCGACGCGGTATCCCGCCGCCTCGAGGACGCGCGAGATTATGGCAACGCCAAAGGAGGGATGATCCACGTAGGCATCCCCCGTTACGTATACAAAATCGGGTCTCTCCCAACCGCGCGCGGTCATTTCCGCGCGCGATATGGGAAGAAATTCTGTTCCGAGCATTTATAATTCTCCTGGAGTTTATTCTTGCAAATTTCGCTACCCCTCATCCACCACTCTCGTGGTCCCCCTTCCCCCGCGATCAGGGGGAAGGCGAAGGTTTTGTTTGCGTTATCCCTCGCATTTCAGCGGATATCGCTTGGTTACTAAACTCATCGTTTGTGCAAATAGGAACATTTCATTAAAAACGATTTGAGGTGCTTTAATAAAATGTTCCTATTTGAACAATAGGATTATAGCAGTAAATGATATTCGCTGTAGTTATAAACCGATTTGCGTGAGCTCTTTGCCTTCCCCCTGATCGTGGGGGAAGGGGGACCGCGAGAGCGGTGGATGCGGGGTAGCGACTATTTGCTAAATTAAAAGATTTGTCTTGAGTTACTTTTTGGTCTTCTTGATTCCGAAAAATTTCCGCAAGATCGGCGCCAGAATTGCGGGCGGGCGCATTAATACTATCTTCATCCGTCCCTCCTACTTAATGAGCATAAAGCCTGCGCAGAGGAGGACAGCCGCCTCAATAAAAGCCAAGATCTTGCCCGGCAAGAGGAAGGCGAGGAGTATCCCCGCGCCGAAGGTCAGCGCAAGTACCCCAACCGTCTGTCTGATTTTTCTGCAATCTCGCATATTCCACCTCCGCGATACGTTTTCATTAGCATTATATGCGGAAAGTGGACTGAATGATCACGCGTCGCGCGATTCTATGACGAAAAGTGCGCCTTTTTTGATAGAGATCAGCGCGCAGTTGCCGTCGATCTCGTTTGAAGTGCCATAGCCGCCGTTACGGCGCGAAAGACGGGCGTTCTTGAGCGGATATTTCGCCCCCTCGACGGAAACGCCTTTTACAATATCCGAGGCGGCAATGAGGGAAAAATATTTAAATCCGCTTCTGCCGATCAGCGCTGATCCGCCGTTCAGAAAATGAACGCGCGAGATGCCGTCGGTCATGATGGCGTAGTGATTACGAGCCGCAAGATCCTCAAGAATCGAGAGGTTGGCAAGAGTGTGGTCGAGTCTGCCCGAAAGACCGCCGATGATGACAAAGGAATTGGCACCGCGCTCAATCGCGATCTCGATCGCCGCCTGCGCGTCCGTGATATCCTTTTCGGGCTTGAGACGGATGATCTCGGCATCCTCGGGGATGTCGCGCTCGGGGAAGGAATCGAAATCGCCGACGGCAATGCCGATATGGTCTCCGAGCAGTTTTGCGTTAAGTATTCCCGAATCGGCGGCAACGGTGATGTCGTCGCCCTTGGGGTGTTCTGTTATAAAGTCGGGGTCGATCTTACCGCCGACGTAGATAAAGGCTTTCATGATCTTTTCTCCCAGCGGGGTTTTGCTTTGAGCGTACGGTACATTGAAAGATAACTTTCGTGGCGCGACTCTGCGATCTCACCGCGCTCAATGGCGTCAAGGATCGCACAGCCCTCCTCCTTGGTATGCGAGCAGTCAAGGTAACGGCACTCGCCGTAATGCTCGCGGAACTCGCGCATCGTGTCGGGGAGCGCGTCAAAGGGGAAGAAATCGAAGTTTTCGAAGTCTATCATCGAAAAACCGGGCGTGTCGGCAAGGAATCCGCCGATCTCAAGCGGAAAGAGCTCCGCCTGACGGGTGGTGTGCTTGCCTCGCGCAATTTTGCGGCTGATCTCGCCCGCTTCAAGCTTCATTTCGGGGAAAACGGCGTTGATCAGGGTCGATTTTCCGACTCCCGATGCGCCCGCGAAAGCCGCGACCTTTCCGGGGAGCGTTTTTTTGATGTATTCCGAGAACTCCGCAATGCCGTCACCCTCGTAGCAGGATAGCGTGAAGGTGGGGTAGAGAGCGGAGGTATAGGTCTTTTTGAGCTTTTCGGCAACCTCGGGCGCAAGCTCGGACTTGCCGATGACAACAGCCGCCTCGATTCCGTGATATTCGGCGACAGACAGGAGCTTGTCTATCGTTTCTGTTGCGGGGGCGGGAGCCGCTGCGGCGCAGACGATGACGAGCAGATCGAGGTTCGAGAGAGGCGGACGGATGAGGGAGTTGCGGCGCGGCAGAATCGCCGAGACCGCGCCCTCGGGAAGTCCCGAGGAATCGTCATTCGGGATTCCGCCCTCGGTAAAGGAATTGTCTGTGTAGATAAATTCGCAGATGTCGCCGACCTTGATCTTTCCTCCGTCGGGTGTGCGGAGCGAACCGCGCGCACGCGTAAGGAGAGTTCTGCCCGCAAGGGGAGATGCGGTATCGGGGTAGAGCGAGGCGTGAGCCTCGGCATCCGCAAGCTTTACGCAGTAAAGACCGCCCACACCGCGCAGGATTCGGCATTGAGTTTTATATTCCATATAAATTACCTTTCGCACAGACCGAGATCTGCGGCGTGTATGTAAGAAATTTCAGAGAGAGAGTATTCGGCGCGGTGGGGTGTGAGAGTCAGCATAAGAGCACCGCGCAGGCTGTGGTTGTAGTCAAATCTGCCGCCGAGACCCTGTGAATCGAATCCAACCGAGCCGCAGAATCCGACCTTGCCACCTTCGAACTCGAGAACGGCGCACTCGGTTGCATCCGAAGCACAGATAAAGCTGTCGGTGCCCGCCGCAGCCAGCGAGTCGTAAAGATCGTAGAGCGATTTTGAAATATATTTGTCGCTTACGTCCTCGCAAGCGTCATAGATCTGCTTCGGAAGCGCGGGGAGGATAGCGGTGACCGATCTCTTATAGGACGACGCGCGCGCGTAAAGCTCGGTGTCGTTCTCGATCAGCTCGCAAAGAAGCGCATTGTTGCCGAAAGTGTCGCCGACGTAGATCGAGGATGTGACAACTCCCTTTGAGTTTGCAACTGTCAGTCCGAATGCGGCATCGCGCTCGCCCGAAAGCTGGCGCAGACATCCCGGGAAGGACGAAATGACCTCGCAGACCGTGACGCGCGGGAGAGTTCCGCTGAGAGCGCCGGGTGTAAAGCACCAGGGCGTGTCAGCCTTTTTGAGAACGTCCGCGATAGCTTGCCACATATCGCCAAGCTCTGCGCGTGTATTCGCGCCACCGTCCACATTGCCGTTGAAGACAACGATATCGGGCTTCGCGTGGGCAACGATGCCCTCGATCGCGCGGAGAGTGTAGGGGTTTGAGTCTATGTACGAGAGGACGAGGATGTTTACTTCGCCGTCGGTTACGATATCGGGCGTGAATGTCGAACTTTCGCCCGGCTTGGCGTCAAGCATGAAGAAATCTTCGCTTACCTTGAAGGCAGAATCGAAGGTCAGGGCGGTGACGAAGGATTCGATTCCCTCGTGCACGCGCGAAAGCGAGGCGGAGATGATATCGATGCGGTTGCCGCTGCGGCGGATCTCAAGACCCTTTTCGCCGAGTCTGCCGAGAACCTCAAGGTAGGATTCGTCAAGAAGCTTTGTGATTCCAACGTTGAGAGTCAGCGTGGGGTCCTGATTGTAAAGCGTGAGCTTATCCTCGCCGAGAGCGAGATATTCTGTGTCCGATATTACCACGAAATGCGCGTGGAATTGTGGGGCGAGATGAGTCACAAGGTGGTCAGCCTCTTCCTTACTCCAGGTATCTCCGTCGGAATAGACGATGACTAGGTGGGGGAAGAGATCGGGGCGTACAACGCCGTCGATCTCGGGCATTTCATCGTCAAAGGGCATCGTGACAGAAGGCTTGGTGCTCTCGTCCTCGTTTTCGGGCATTGCCGCTGGGAGCATAGTCACCAGCAGCACCGCGAAGGTGAGGACGATTGCCACCTTGACGAAAAATGATATCGGATTTTTTATTCGGGGTGTAAAATTAAGCTTTGGCATTAATTTTGCCTTCCTTATTTATATATTATGGAATGATCTGGGAAGTACCGAGGCTGACGGTGAGGTCGATGGTGACCGTACCCGGCTGAGCGAGGATGACGGAGTAGGGTGCCTCGGACTGAAGAACTACTGTGCCCGCGGGCGCACCGCTGTCAATATAATAGACGTTTCCGACGCTGATGCCCGAAAGCTTCAGCACGGCTTCCGCATCCGCGAGAGTCAGACCTTCAACGAAGGGGACGTTGTGCTCAACCTCGGGAATGAATCCGGGACCTCCGCTGAGGGTGAAGGTGATCTCAAGAATACCCGAGGATACCGTTACGTTGCCGGCGTCGGGAGTCTGCGCGAGGATGGTGTCGCGCGGGCGGAGGCTCTGCGCGTAAACGGTTGTGATCCTGTATTCGCAAACGCCCTCAAACATATAGTCGAGGATCGCCTCGGCGCGCGAGAGGGTCTGACCGATGAAGTTCATCATCTCGACGGTCTGTACGTATGTAGGACCGCCGCTGACGGTCAGGGTGATCTCGGAGGAGTTGTTTTCTACGGCGGTGAGTGCATCGGGCGACTGCGCGATGACGGTGCCGGTAGCGGTTTCACTCTGTACGGTGATGAGTGTGACCTTCATTCCGTAGTATTCGAGCGTGGATTTTGCGCTGTTCTTGTCTGTGCCGATAACGTCGGGGCAGACGTTGATATCAAAATCCTTGCCGCCGCTGACGACAAAGTCGATGGCGGTCACGTATGAGTATGCGTTTGAGCCTGCTTCAAGAGAAGCGGAAAGGACTGTTCCCGCAGCTTCGGGGGAACGGGTGTAGGTCACGTTTCCGACAAGCAGACCGAGGCTGTCAAGCAGAGTCTTTGCTTCGCGCTCGGGAAGTCCCTTGAATTCGGGTACGGGAACCAGGATCTGCTCCGCGCCTGCGCTGACGTAAACGGTTATCATACTTCCGGGGCGTACCTTGGAGCCGGGAGCGGGCTCGGTCGCGTAAACGTATCCTTCGGGGATGGCGGCGTTTTCGGATCTTACGATGTTGACTCCGTAGCCATCCTTGCGGATCATTGTTTGTGCCTGGCGCCAGTTCATCATCAGATAGTCGCCGAAGGTGACCTCCTTCGGACCGAGGCTGACGGTAAGAGTGACGGTGCAGGGCGGCTTTCTGCGCGAGCCCGCTGTGGGGCTCTGCGAGATTATCATACCCTCGGGGACGCTTTCCGAGTTGATATATTCGACCTTTACGGTGTATATTTCGGGATCGAATCCGAGAGATTCTTCAATTCCTTCCGAGTATTCGGCTCCCATTGCGTCGGGCACCTTGATGCTTGCCGAACCGGGTGCGCCGAAATTCAGCGAATCAAGACCGTAGAATACAGAGATAAGGCCGACGAAGAATACGGCGCAAGCAATTCCGAGTGCTATGGGGAAGAAGGAGCGGCTCGGTGGATTTGCCTTGCGGTTCTTTTTTGATCTTTCCGCAGACGCAACCTGACGCGGAGAGGGGATCACGCAATGCGGATTTTCCTTGAGTCTGCGGATCTGACGGAAGATGTCCTTTGCTGTCTGATAGCGTTTCTTGGGATCCTTTTCCATAGTTGTGAGGATCAGTCGCTCGAGTCCGCGCGGGATCTTCTTGTTATGCTGACGGGGCGGGATGGGCTTGTCGTGCATCTGCATCATAAGCACCGAGATCGGCTGCTCGTCGTCAAAGGGCAGAACTCCCGTTGCCATTTCGTACATCATAACGCCAAAGGAGTAGAGGTCGGAGCGGGTGTCAATAGATTTACCCGCCGCCTGCTCGGGGCTGATGTAATATACGGTACCGATCTCGCTGTCGGTGATGGTTTTGCCCTTGTTCTTATCGGGCATTTTTGCGATACCGAAGTCGGTTACCATCACGAAGCCGCCCTTGAGAACGAGGATGTTATGAGGCTTGATGTCACGGTGAACCACTCCGCGGCTGTGGGCGTGCTCAAGTGCGGCGAGGATCTGCTCCGAGAAGGAGAGTACCTCGTCGAGGTCGAGCTTTCCGCGCTTATCGATATAGGTGCGCAGGGAAATGCCCTCGATATATTCCATTACGAGATATTTTCTCTTTGTGTTGAAGGAAACGGCGCGGATCGAGACGATATTGGGATGCGAGAGCATCGAGACGACCTTCGATTCGTTTATGAAGCGGTCGAGCGCTTCCTTATCGTCGGCAATCTCGTCGCGGAGCATCTTGACGGCTACGGGAGTACCGTCCTTGAGGTCTGTCGCCTTGAAGACAACAGACATACCGCCCGTTCCGAGGCATTTTTCCAGTTTATATCTCTTGTCTAGCACTTTGCCGACAAGATCTGTAAAATTCTTGTTAGTATCCATATTCTATAATTTGAAAATCGGTAGTATTTTTGCTTAAATTAAAGTTCCGCCAGAACCACGGTAATGTTGTCGGGGCCGCCGCCTTCGCGCGCGGCATTCACGAGGGCATCGGTCTTTTCCTTGAGATCGTTGCCCGAGAGGACGAGCTCGGCGATCTTTTCATCGGATACGACCGCGGTAAGTCCGTCCGAGCAGAGAAGAAGATATCTCGGCTCGTCGGGAGTGCCCGGTGCGGGGTTCAGCGATTTGATATCGGCAACAACGTCGTCGTCGATTCCGACAGCTCGGGTGATGACGTTTCGTACGGGAGAGTCCTTTGCCTCCTCGTATGTAAGCTTGCCAAGGTCAATGAGGTACTGAACGTAGGAGTGATCCTTTGTGATCTGTTCAATATTATCCTTTGTGATCTCATAGCATCGGCTGTCGCCTATGTTGAGAGAATAGATAAGGGTGTTTTCCACGACGAGAAGGGCAACGAGAGTGGTGCCCATTCCTTCAAGCTTTCCTCTCGAGTCCTCTGCCTCCTCCCATACGGCGCGGTTGGCTTCGGATGCAGATGCCGAAAGCGAAAAACGCAGACCGACACTGCCGAGGTCGGGTTCGTCCTCGGGATTATCGGGGATTATGTGCTCGCGCATCGACTGAACGAAGGTATCGAGCGCAAGACGCGATGCGGTTGCACCGCCCGCCATTCCGCCCATACCGTCGCAAACTGCGAGCAGAGTTACTCCGGGAAGTATCTCATATATTCCGAAACAATCCTGATTTTCTGTGCGGCATACGCCGACGTCGGTCTTTCCGTAGAATTTCATGATAACACCTTTCTGCGTGTTTGATTAATTCTTGTTCTCTTTGTTTTCTTCGTTATGCTTGCGCCTCAGCTGTCCGCAGGACGCGTTGATATCGGGTCCGAGCTTGCGGCGAACCGTGGCGCGGATGCCCTTCTTTTCAAGAGCCTGCCTGAAAGCCTCGATCTTTTCCGAGTTCGGAGGCATCAGACCCGTCTCCTTGACGGGGTTTACGGGGATGAGATTTACGTGGATGGGGAATTTTTCACCCTTCGAGGGCTTGCCTCGGAGCGCGGAGTTGAGGACACCCGCAAGAAAAGCGGCGTCGGCGGTAGAGGAATTCTGACCGTCGATGAGGGTGTACTCAAAGGAGATGCGGCGTCCCGTTGCGCGCCACCAGTCAAGGCAGGCAGCAAGAAGCTCGGAGACGTTCCAGCGCTTGTTGATCGGCATGATCTTGTCGCGAACCTCGTCGGAAGCCGCGTGAAGGGAGATCGAGAGCGTGATCGGAAGATTCTCCTTCATCAGGCGGCGGATGCCGTCAACGTGCCCGCAGGTCGAGAGGGAGATGTGGCGGTAGCCGATGCAGATTCCGCGCTCGTCGTTGACAAGACGAAGGAAGCGGAGGACGTTGTCGTAGTTGTCCATCGGCTCGCCGATGCCCATAAGGACTATGTTCGAGACGCGCTCGCCCGTGTCCGCGGCGGCAAGGATGACCTGCGCCAGTATCTCGCCCGCGCTCAGGTCGCGGATCTTTCCGCCGATGGTCGAGGCGCAGAAGGCGCATCCCATGCGGCATCCCACCTGAGTTGAGACGCAGACGGTGTTGCCGTGGTTGTAGCGCATAAGAACCGACTCGATGCACTCGCCGTCGTGAAGGCGGAAGAGGTATTTCACCGTCCCGTCAACAGCCGAGACGAGCTTTCTTTCGATCTCGGGCATACGGCAGGGCAGAGCCGACTCGATCTTCTCGGCGGTCGCCTTTGAAATATTCGTCATTTTTGAGGGCGTAAGACCCTTGTGAAGCGCGGGGAATATCTGTCCCGCGCGGAATTTCGGCTCGCCGAGCGAGACGATGAACTCCTGCAGCTCCTCGGGTGTGAGTGAGAGCAGGTCGGTTTGCGTGATCTCTGTCATGTCAGTTTGACTTTCTTGTGATTTTTGAAATGAAGAATCCGTCGTGCGCACCGCAGGGCAGAAGCGTCAGCCGTGCCTCGGGCGCGTTATGTTTGCCGACCGCAAAGGGTACGGCTTCAAAATCGGGATGTTCCGCAAGGAAGCGGTCAACTATATCGCCGTTTTCCTCGGGGAGGATGGTGCACGTTGAGTAGACGAGCGTTCCGCCGATCTCGAGCGACTGTGCAACTGCGCAGAGTATCGAGTACTGAAGCGCGGGAAGCTCGGCATTCTTTTCAAGCGGACGGTATTTGATCTCGGTCTTTTTTGCCGCGACGCCAAGACCCGAACAGGGCACGTCGCAGATGATCTTGGTGTATTTTTCGTCCGAGGGGATCGAAGAATCGCGTTCCTCGGTTCTGATTATCGAAATTCCGAGCCGCTCGGCGCCCGACGAGATAAGCGGGAGCTTTGAGGCGTGGAGGTCGCGCGAGGTGATGCTTCCTTCGCCCCCCATCAGCATTGCCGCCGAGAAGGATTTTCCTCCGGGGCATGCGCAGGCGTCAAGAAGCTTGTCGCCCGCCTTGGGGTCGAGCACAAGCGAGGATATCTGCGAGGCTTCGTCCTGAACGTAGGCAAGACCTTCTGTGATCGCGGAAGGGAGTCCCGAACCCGTGACGCGGATGCCGTAGGGCGAGGTCTCGGTGGGAATGCACTCAAATCCCTCGGCTTCAAGCTTTGAAATAAGCTCTTCGCGGGTTGTTTTCAGGGTATTTACGCGCAGAGTCAGTGCGGGAGTTTCAAGGTAGGATGAGAGAATTTTCTCACTTTCCTCGACTCCGAAAAGTGAAATGAACTTTGCGCAAAGCTCTCGCGGTGCCGAATAGGTCACCGAAAGACGGAGATCGTCGGGCTTTTCGGGGAATTTTATCGAGTCCGTGCGCAGATAGGAGCGCAGAATGGCGTTGATAAATCCGCGTGAACGCGAGCGTGCAAGGTTGACGGTCTCGTTGACAGCCGCGTGCGAGGGGATGCGGTCGAGGTAGCGGAGCTGATATAGCCCCATCCGAAGCAGACAAAGCGCATCTGCGTCAAGCTTTGATAGGGGCGATTTGGAAAATTTTCCGATGATATAATCGAGAGTTATGCGCCTCTCGGTTACTCCCGAAACGATCTGCGAGAGAAGCGCGCGGTCTGCGCCTTCAAAGCCATGCTTCGAGATCGCGGAGTCGATAAGGCGGTTCGAGTAGCCTTCGCCGTTCTCCTTTTCCATTCTCATAAGAATGTCAAGTGCGGCGCGGCGGATATTTTTGTTCTCTGCCATTATCTTCTGCGGTTGCTGTTTGATAGTATGACGAGTCGGAGAACCTGAAGAAGCGAAACCGCAAGCGCGGCAACGTAGGTC
This sequence comes from Clostridia bacterium, assembly GCA_017628755.1. Taxonomy (GTDB): domain Bacteria; phylum Bacillota; class Clostridia; order Oscillospirales; family CAG-272; genus CAG-390. Next base: position 19,785 of record JAGBYM010000107.1, read on the forward strand.
ATAGCGGCGGCGCGGAGAACTTTGCGCGCACCGTAGAGTTCTTCGTCGGTATAAGCCCCCGAGGCTTCGAGAGCCGCCATAGCGCGGCGCGAGGCGTTGAATTCAACGGGAAGTGTCACGACCTGGAAGAAAACCGCAATGCTGAATGCGATGATGCCCGCCTGCATCATCAGGAGACCGAAATTCGTCTCGGGATTCCACGAGGAAAAGAGGAATCCGAGCAGGAAAAGGGGCATTGCCATACCCGATGCGAAGTTGCAAACGGGGATGATGGACATGCGGAGCTTGATCGGACCGTAACCCTCGGCGTGCTGAAGGGCGTGGCCTGCCTCGTGGGCTGCAACGCCGATAGCGGCGGCACTCGAAATGCCACCGACAGTCTCGGAAAGGCTGATCGAATTGTCGCGGGGATCATAGTGGTCGGTCATGCTTCCGCGGATGGATTTTACAGTGACGTCATTTACGCCTCCCGACGAGAGAACCTGACGCGCCGCGTCAGCACCCGTAAATCCGCGCGAGATGCGCATGCGTGAATATTTGTTGAACGTCGACTGCACCGAAATCTGCGCCCAGACCGAAATGAGCAGTCCGATGACGACGAGAATGTAGGTGGGGTCGAAATAATAGAAGAAAGGCATGAAAAACTCCTTATCTGTGTGTAGTGCGTGTGTTTTTATGCGGATCTTTGACGGGAGAATAGTGGTCAGTGGGACAGTGAACAGTGGACAGTGAACAGTGAACAGAAAGATGCGAATGAAAATTTAATTGGTATCTTTGATCCAATATAAGATTGGAAAATTTTATTCAATAGAATTTTGATATCAAAGGTTTGATGATTATGCTTTAATTCCGAATAAATAATATATGCACAATAAAAATGTTTTGCCGCATCTTTCTGTCCACTGTCCACTAATCACTGTCCACTTTTTAATTCAGAACATCCCCGCAAACGAGTTTGCGCCCTCTTAAGAAATCCGCCGCATCCATTCTTCCCTTTCCCTCGGGAAGAACGCGGGTGATCTCGATGCGCTCTTTTCCGTCATCGCCGCAGGCGATGACGATGGATTTATCGGCAGAGACGACCTTGCCTATCTCGGTCGGTGCGCCGCTTTCGGCAACGCGGGATGCAACGAATTTGAGCATCTTGCCGTCGGGCATGCGGGCGTATGAGAGCGGGAAGGGAGAAAGTCCGCGAATCTTGTTATGGATAGTATTAGCGGGGAGCGCGAAATTTATGAGGCACTCCGCTTTTTCGATCTTTGCGGCGTATGTGGGCTCGGCGTCGATCGAATCCTGGGGGATGCGGACGAGAGTGCCCGCGCGGATCGCGTCGATGGTCTTGAGCATCAGTGAGCCGCCGACCTCTGCCATCTTGTCGTGGATGGTCTCAAAATTGTCATCATCGAGGATATCAACGCGCTCGGTGAGGAGAATGTCGCCCGTGTCGAGTCCGACGTCCATCATCATCGTGGTGATGCCGGTGTAGGGCTTGCCGTCGATGATGGCGCGCTGCATCGGTGCCGCACCGCGGTATTCGGGCAGGAGCGAGCCGTGGATGTTGATACAGCCGTATTTGGGGTAGTCAAGCACATTCTTCGGCAGAAGCTTGCCGTAAGCGGCAACGATTATCAGCTCGGGCGCGATCTCGTCGAGAAGCGAGGCAAATTCCTCGCCCTTGAGGGTCGAGGGCTGATAAACGGGGATATTTCTTTCAAGTGCGCAGACCTTTACAGCGGACGGGGTCAGCTTGTAGCCGCGTCCGACGGGTCTGTCGGGAAGGGTGATGACACCGATGACGTCCTCACCCGCGTCGCAGACAGCAGAGAGCGCGACAGCGGCGAAGTCGGGGGTGCCCATGAATAATATTTTCATTTTGTACCTCGTGGTTTTGTATTGATGAAAGGACGAGATGCTTTCTTCGTACGGGGAAAGAGTGGACAGTGGACAGTGGACAGAAAGATGCGGGCAAATTATTGTGTGCAGTTTTTGGGGTTATTGTTCTGCGGAAAGTTTATTGATAAGTGCAACGAGCATTTTTGATATTTCCGAAGAAGCGGATTTCGCATACAAGGTTTGATTTTCAGATAAGTAACCGACTTTTTCACATATTAAAAGTTGAGTGAATAATTCTGCATTCGATCCTCTTGCAATGCTTAAAAACTGGATAAATTCTTTTGTCTTGTTTCTTGATTGACCTTCCGCAATGTTGGAAGGAATAGAAATTGCGGCTCTTCTCATTTGATCGGACAGAGCGTAGATTTCTTCTTTGGGCAATAATTTTACAAGCTTGTATATCTCGATGGCAAGATCCATGGATTTTTGCCATACTATCATGTCTTTATAGCTTCTTTTATCCATTTTGTATTCCTCGCATCTTTCTGTCCACTGTTCACTGTCCACTGTCCACTTGTTCGTAAGCTTACGCTAAATTATCTCTCTCTTCTTCTCGCATACTTACGCAGACGGGGAGAAACGCGCTCTTCTTCCTCTTCGGGAGCATACATATACTCGGCGACGTCGGTGTAGAGGCGTCCGTCGAGGTGGTCGGTCTCATGGCAGATGGCGCGGGCGAGAAGCTCGGTGCCCTCAAGCACGTATTCCTCACCCTTTCGGTTGAGTGCCTTTACCTTGACGAAATTCGGGCGCTTTACGTGTCCCGACTGTCCGGGGAGGGAAAGACAGCCCTCGCTGCCCTCCTGTTCGCCCGAGGTTTCGATGATCTCGGGGTTGATGAGCTCCCAAACCGTGCCGGGCTCGGTCTCGATAACGACTGCGCGGAGAAGCACGCCTACCTGAGGCGCGGCAAGACCTACGCCGTTTGCATCGCGCATGGTCTCGATCATGTCGTCAAGAAGGGTCTCGATGCGGGGAGTGATGCGCGGTACGGGTCTGCATACCGTGCGGAGGGTGGGATCGTTGTCGGTGAGAATTTTACGTTTAGCCATAATAAATTTCCTTTATAAGTTAGTGGGATTGAAGTCTATTGAAAGCGTCGGGGCGGATGCGCCGCCGGCGGAAAATTCGGTAAGTAATTCGGCAAACAGACGCTTTGATGTGGCGTTCAGCTTGCATTTGACGACCATTCGCATGCGGTATTTGCCGTCAACGCGGTAAACGGGCGCCTCGAAGGGTCCGAACATGATGAAGGGAAGCTCGCGGTACTTCTCCGAGCCCGTTTTGGTGCGGAGCGATTCGTTAAGCGCATTCGAAGCCTTCAGCACTTCGGGTTCGACCTTACCCGTGACGGTCAGAAGGACTATGTCGCAGTAGGGCGGGAAGGTCAGCGCACGGCGCAAGCGGATAGTGCGGCGGTAGAAGGTCTCGTAGTCCTGCATGCTCGCAAGCTCTATGACCTCGTGGTCGGGGTTGTTGGTCTGTATGATCGCGCGCCCCGGCTTGTCGCGCCGTCCCGCGCGTCCGATGACCTGCGTCAGAAGCGCGAATGTGCGTTCCTCGGCGCGGTAGTCGTCGTAGTAGAGCGAGGTGTCGGCAAGAAGTACGCCGACGAGCGTTACGTCGGGGAAGTCGTGCCCCTTCGTAACCATCTGGGTGCCGAGAAGAATATCGGCTTCGTGCCGCTTGAACTTGCCGAGAAGGTCTCGGTATGAGTTCTTTGACTGCGTGGTGTCGGTGTCCATGCGTAGAATGCGTGCGTCGGGGAGGAGGATGGACAGCTCCTGCTCGATCTTTTGCGTGCCGTAACCCATGCGGATGAGGTGCTCCGACTTACATTCGGGGCATTCGCGGGGGAGCGGCATGCGCCTGCCGCACCAATGGCAGACGAGGTAGCCCTCGTCATAGCTGCGGCGGTTGGTGTGATAGGTCATGGAAACGCTGCATGACGGGCATTTGACAGCCTCGCCGCAGGCGGCGCAAGAGACGTAATTGTTGTATCCGCGGCGGTTGAGGAAGAGGATTGACTGCTCGCCCCTCTCGTAGGTTTCAAGCAGAGCCGCCGCAAGCTCGCGCCCGATAGGCGCGGGATTGCCCGAACGCGCTTCGTCGCGCATGTCCGAGATTATGACCTCGGGCAGAACGGCACCGCCGTACCGCTTCGTCAGTTTTACGAGCGTGTAGGCACCGTCTTCGGCTTTTTTTCGGCTTTCAAGCGAGGGTGTTGCCGAGGCGAGAAGCATCAATGCCTTTGACTCGACACAGCGCAGACGCGCGATATCCCTTGCGTGATAGCGGGGGGATGAATCGGATTTGTATGTGTGCTCGTGCTCCTCGTCAATGATGACAAGACCGAGCTTTTTCGTGGGGGCGAAGATGGCGGAGCGCGTTCCGATAACGAGCCTCGCCTCGCCCGCTTTTATGCGGTTGTAGGAATCCTGCCGCTCGCCCGCGCTCATTCCCGAATGGAGAAGGGCGACCGAGTCGCCGTAGCGCGCGCAGAAGATCGAGAGCGTCTGAGGAGTCAGCGCGATCTCGGGCAGAAGAAGTATGACGTCGCGCCCCGAATCGAGAACGCGGTCGATGAGTGCCAGCATGACGCTGGTTTTTCCGCTTCCCGTAACTCCCTCAAGAAGCGCGGCACGCGGCTCGCCCGAACCGTAAAGCTCGGAGAGGGTGCGCAAAGCCTCGGTCTGCTCATCGCTCAAGGTCAGCTCGCGCTTTTGCGCGGATGCCTCAGCCTGCGCGCGGATAAGGGTCAGGTCGCGGAAGACCGATCTCTTTTCCTCGCGGATGAGAGACTTTTTCAGAAGCGCGGAAATGTTTGCGGATGTGATGCCCTCGGTTCCTTTGAGTTCAGCCGAGGTGATAGGCTCGCTCCTTTCGAGAAGGAGCTTGAGAATTGCAATCTGTCCCTCGGACTTGATTTTCGCAACCTTTTTGCCGTCAACCATACCGCCTTCGGTGTAGATCTTGACGGTTTCGGGGTCGATCGCAAGCGAATATGACGCTTCGGTTCTGCCCTCGGAGGGATCGCGGAGCTCAAGCTCGCGCTTGAGGCATCCCGCTTTGAGCAGCTTTTCGATCGACTCGCCCGTGTTCACTCCGAAGCGGTAGCGCAGAGCCGATTCGCCCACACGCCCGCGGTTGACAACGAGGTTGTAGATCATCATCGCCTGCGCGTTTTCGATCACAGCCTTGGTCGGACTCTTTTCGCCGGGAGTATAGTACTCCTCAAGATGCGAGAGCGCGGCGGAGGGAATCATGGCGTGGATGGCGTCTGAGGTCGTGCAGAGCGTGTTCGCGCGAAGAAAACGCCAGATGCGGAGCATTTCGGGGTCAAGATGAAGCGAGTCCGCGCATTTCGCAAGGATCGGCTTTATCTTGTCCGCAGGGACTTCCGTGGTGTCCTTCAGGGCGGTAACGAGCGCGATACGGCGTCTGTTACCGTTGCCGAATGGCAGACCGACGAAGTCGCCCGGTTCGATATCGAGCTCCTGCGGAATGACGTAATCATATTCGCGGTCAAGGGAAAAGGGCGCATCAAGGAGATAAACGCCGGCGTATTTGGTTTGCATTGTGGCGTACCTCCAAGAGTAAGTTAAAAATGCAAAATGCTAAATGCAAAATGCAAATTCGTGTGTCAAGTTGAACGGCTCTGGCGGTTTTCCTTGGAAAACGGCGATGTTGAGCCGCCGAGACAGAGTCGGCGTTTGCCGTAGGCAAACACTTCCGCTGCGCGGAAATTTTCCTATTGAGTAACTTCCCGCGTAAGCGGAAATAACCATTTTGCCGTAGGCAAATAACCATTCGGCGAAGCCGATAACTCATTCGGCGGAGCCGATAGTTACGCGTTATTCGGGTTGCCCTCGAAGGTCATTCCGTCTTCGGTCTTTTCGCAGATAACGAATTCACCGTCGTCGAGCTTGTCGATAGCGATCTTGACAGCCTTTCTGTCGCGGTAGTCAGCGTTAACGGCGTGCTCCATCATGGGACGGTCGATGTCCTTGTTGCCGGTCAGCTGCTTTTCAGCGTTCTTGCGCTGGGTGGAATACTCATCGGTGATGATGCGCGCGCACTTAGCGGTTGCGATTGCGAGCTGGTAGCGGTTGTACTTGCCCTGAGTAAGCTTTGCGATGGTGGGGTAGATCATGATTTGTTCTCCTTTATTTGTGAAATAATTAATTTTTGAAATTTATTCTTCGTCATCGTCGGGCGATGCGACACCCTCAAGTCTGAGAGCGATTTTTTCTGTGGGGAGGGCGGAGAGGATGACGTGCTCCGAATCGGTTATGATGACCGAACGGGTCTTGCGTCCGCAGGAAACGTCAATAATTCTGCCCATCTCCTTGGCGTCCTGCATGAGTCTTTTGACGGGGGCGGATTCGGGGCTGACAAGCGCGACTACGCGGTCAACGGCAACCGAATTTCCGTACCCGAGGCTGATGAATTTCATTTTTGGGGTACCTCTTACTCTATGTTCTGGATCTGTTCGCGGATCTTTTCGGACTCGTTCTTCATTTCAACAACGAGCTTTGCGATCTCGGCGTTCTGACATTTCGAGCCGATCGTGTTGATCTCGCGGCTCGATTCCTGAAGCTGGAAGTCGAATTTGCGTCCGACGGGGATGTCGAGCTCCGACATTGCCTCAAGCGCGGCAAAATGCGAGCGGAGGCGGACAAGCTCTTCGTCGATCGCGATCTTATCCGCCCAGATCGCGCATTCTGTGAGGATGCGGTTTTCGTCAACCGTGATGCGGTTGTCGGCAAGGACGGTGATAAGGCGTGCCTTTATGCGATCGCGGGCGGATTCGATCTCGCCCTTTGATATCTCTTCGATCCTGTCTGTCAGCTCGCGCAGATGAGCGATCTTTGCGAGAATATCGCGGCGCAGGTTTTCGCCCTCGCGCAGTCTTTCAGCAACGAATTCTTCGCATGCGGCGTTGATGGCGGGAAGGAGCTCCTCCCAGACGGCATCGAGATCCTCGCCGACCTCGCGGACGGTGAAGATATCGCGGTTCTGCGCCACGGTCATGACGGAAATGTCGTCGGTAAGACCGAATTTGTCGCGCAGAGTGCGCAGAGCGGCAATATAGCCCTCGGCATAGCCCTCGTCAAGCGCGAGAGTGGTGCCCGAGGACCCCGTGCGGGTGTAGTTTATGAAGACGTCAAGTCTTCCGCGGCTGATCGGATGCGCCGTGACCGCGCTCTTGATGCGCGATTCGAGCGGCGAGAGGACTCGCGGAGCCTTTATCGAGAGATCGAGAAACTTGCTGTTGACAGACTTCAGCTCAACCGTTATCTCGCATTGGTCGCTCGAGACGGCGTGCCTGCCGTATGCAGTCATACTTCTGAACATGATTTTCTCCTTGATAGTTATATTATTATATGTCAAATAGACTTATCCATTATCGCATATATATTTAATTATACTATATTTTATAGCAAAAGTCAAGAAGTTTAACGAAATAGTCGTTTTGATAGAATAACGCGTGTGATTATTCTTGTAAATTTTTTGTGAACAATGCCAAAAAGTGCGTTTTTTTGAACATAAAGTCACAAATACCTCTTGAAAAATCGAAAAAAATATTATATAATAGATTGTAATTTTATAAAAACCAAAACCACGGAGGTATTTTCACATGGTAACAGCCGGCGATTTCAAAAACGGTGTAACATTCGAGATGGAGGGTAACGTATTCCAGGTTATCGAATTCCAGCACGTTAAGCCCGGAAAGGGTGCGGCTTTCGTCCGCACAAA
>JAGBYM010000108.1 GCA_017628755.1 Clostridia bacterium
ATCAGAGTTGAAATTTGCTCGAAGTGCCATCCCTTCTTTACCGGCAAGCAGAAGTTTGTTGATGCCGGCGGACGTGTTGACAAGTTCAACAAGAGACTCCAGGGCAAATAATTGTCAGAAAGTGTGGGCGAGAAGTGCGCGTGATGCGTATGCTTGCCCACTTTTTCTTTTATACTAACTTATGAACCTATGAAATCCTCACGGAGGTGATTCTTTATGGAACTTAAAATTACAGATAAAATTGTCGCGGGCAGAGCCGTGCTTGTAGGAGTTGATTCCTTTGGCATGGCAGAGGGCGAATGCGAAATATCGCTTGCCGAGCTCCGCAGACTTCTCGACACCGCGGGTGGAGAGACGGTCGCAACACTCGTTCAGACCCGTTCGAATCCCGATGTCAGAACCTATATCGGCTCGGGCAAACTTCTCGAGCTTGCTGACCTTTGTAAAAACAACGACGTTGATATCGCTGTATTCGACTGCGAGCTTACTCCCTCGCAGATAAGAAATATCGAAGACGAGCTTGACGGCGTCCGTGTCATCGACCGTTCAATGCTCATTCTCGATATCTTTGCGCTCCACGCCGCAACCGCGGAAGGTAAGCTTCAGGTTGAACTTGCCCAGCTGAAGTATACCGCTCCCCGACTCATCGGTAAGGGCGCACAGCTTTCGCGTCTCGGAGGCGGTATCGGTACACGTGGCCCCGGTGAGACGAAGCTCGAATCCGACCGACGTCATATCAAGCGTCGCGCCGCTGCTCTTGAAGCAGAACTGCGTGAACTTGAAACGCAGAGAAAAACTCTCCGTTCGGCGCGCGACAAAAGCGGTGTGCCGAAGGTTGCCATCGTCGGATACACCAACGCGGGTAAATCCACGCTCCTTAATGCGCTCACGGGTGCAGGCATTCTCGCCGAGGACAAGCTTTTTGCAACCCTCGACCCTACAACGAGAAAGTTCTCACTTCCTTCGGGGGAATCGGTACTGCTGACTGATACTGTCGGATTCATCCGCCGTCTGCCCCACCATTTGATAAAGGCGTTCCGCTCGACTCTTGACGAGGCGGCTTGCGCGGATATCCTTATGATAATCGTTGACGCTTCCGACCCCGAGCATCCCGCACAGCTCGAAGTCACAGAAAACCTTCTTGCAGAACTTGGCGCGGGAGGCAAACCATGTCTTATCGTTTATAACAAATGCGATCTTCCCGCGCGCGACGAAATCCCGCTTCCCGCAATGGAAAGCTCGGACGGGCAGAGAAGAACCGTCTTTATTTCCGCACTTACCGGAAGAGGTCTTGATAAACTGGGCGAACAGCTTGAGTCTCTCGTAAACGCAGGCAAAAAGCGCGTGAAATTCATAATCCCCAATGCTGAAGCGGGTGCTCTCAATACGCTTTACAAAAACGCATCTGTCGAGGACGTCGATTATGGCGCAGAAAATATTACCGTTATTGCCGTCGTTGATTCAAAGATCCGCGGTATGCTTTCGGCTTATGACGGGGGTGAAGTATATTGAACACATATACGACACTTGCGAAGGATGGCACGGCGACGCTCGTTGAAAAACGATCCGAATTTATTGGATACGCAAAACCCGTAAACAATGAGGACGAAGCCGCCGCTTTCGTTATGAGTATAAAGAAAAAGCACGCCGACGCGAGACATAACGTATTCGCATACGTTCTCCGTGGCGGCGCGCTCAAGAGATATTCCGATGACGGTGAACCTCAGGGAAGTGCCGGAATGCCCGTGCTTGACGTAATATGCAAGAACGGACTCGACGGCGCGGCTGTTGTCGTTACAAGATATTTTGGCGGAATCCTTCTCGGCACAGGCGGACTCGTCCGCGCATATTCGTCTGCCGCAAGCGCGGCAATCGCCGATGCTGGTATAATTACTTATGAGGAAGTCGTTGTTCTTAAGATGCGCTGCAGCTATACCGACCACGCTCGCGTGCAGAATGAATTCGCACGCTTCGGTATTGAAATTGAGGATACGGATTTTACGTCAGACGTTCTTCTGACAATGACTGCACCCACGGCGACAGTTGAGAATTTTAAGGTAAAAATGAGAGATCTTACCGGCGGTCGTTCGATTCCCGAGGAAATCGGAAGAAAACTTGCCCCGCCAAGGAAGCTTTTTTAAGCTTTTCCATTAAAAAATACGAAAAATCGCAAAAAAGTCTTTGCAAAAAAGAGTTTTTTGCGATTTTTCTGCGTATATTGTATTATAGAGCTGAATTTCGCAGGAAGGAGTGAGTTGATGAAGATACCGAGAGAAGTCGTTGAAGAGATCGTAAGACGGAACGATATCGAGCAGGTTATTTCTTCATACGTCACACTTAAACCGGCGGGATCGAATATGGTCGGTCTCTGTCCCTTCCATAGCGAAAATTCCCCGTCCTTTACCGTATTCGGCTCGGATGACCATTTCTACTGCTTCGGTTGCGGCGCCGGCGGTGACGTAATCACCTTTGTTATGAGGATGGAAAACGTCGATTATCCCACAGCGCTCGAACTTCTCGCGAAACGCGCGGGGGTTGAGATCCCGCGTGCGGCAAATGATCAGTACGGTGAACGCGGAGTTAAACGCGAACGCGTTCTTAAGATGAACGAAGCGGCGGCAAGGTTTTTCAGACACTGCCTGACCAAAGAACCCTGCGGCGAGGAAGCAAGGCAGTATTTCAAAAAGCGCGGACTTTCCGACGGTATCTCAAAGCAGTTCTATCTCGGCTATGCGCCGAACGACTTCGGTAAGCTGACAAATTATCTCAAGAGCCAAGGCTACACCGAGGAAGAGATGATCGCGGGTTTCCTTTGCGGAAAAAGCCAGAAGACGGGAAGGGCATATGACTATTTCCGTAACCGCGTTATTTTTCCCATCGTCGATACTTCGCGTAATATTGTAGCTTTCGGCGGCAGAGTCATGGACGACAGCAAGCCGAAATATCTTAACTCCTCCGATACACCCGCGTTCAAAAAGAGCAAAAACCTTTTTGCACTTAATTACGCAAAGGGATTTTGCGCGGAACAGCTCATCCTCTGTGAGGGCTATATGGACGTTATCGCGCTTCATCAGGCGGGCTTCCCGAATGCAGTTGCAACGCTTGGAA
>JAGBYM010000008.1 GCA_017628755.1 Clostridia bacterium
AACGCCTTATCAGCCTCGCCGCTCTCCGATATTTCGGATATCTGATCCCAAGTAAGCGATGCGAAATCGTATTTTTCTATCCAGATTGCCGTATACGATGCGTCGCACGTAACAGGTTCAACGGCGGGTGTCCAGCCCGTGAACGTATATCCCTCTTTTGCGGGAGCATAGCTCGGTATTGTGCCGTACGGGAGCGACTCTGTTTTAAGCAGAGTATCGCCGTCGTAGTAGCTTATAGTATAACGTCTTACGCTCTCCGTATACGCGGCGTACACAGTCCTGTTCTCCGTAACCGCGCCCAGCACGTTCGATGCCGCGCCGCCGTTCGTCAGCGACCAGCCGCTGTAGGTGTAGTCCGTTTGTGCGGTGCTTTCTTTTGTCGGCGTTTCGATAAAGCCCTTTGCCAAAACGTCAACGCAGTCGTCACCCGTGGCAACGGGCTTGACGTAAAGCTCAACGCCGCCATTCATAAACGTTACGTATCGCACGTCATCAGACGAGCCGCCGCCACCGCCTTCGTGCGTTCCGACAATACCCGCGACATTTACGTCCTTTGCGATATTTTCGGGAATGAGTGTGTCGGGCTTCGGGATTGCAACACTTGAGATCAATTCACCCTCGGAAGCGCGTGTAATGTTCATTCCCGCCACAAATTGATTGACCGCCACGGTGTGCGAGGGTGCCTCCGAGCCTACGGAGAGAAATGTAATGCCTACGCCCAACCAACCAATCGCAAATGGTTCATTGTTGCCGCTAAGCCCAAAGTTTGAGCCGTTGCCGAGCATTAACGCGCCTTCCATTACCGCGCCCGCGTCTTGCGTTTCGCACTCCCACCATTCTCCGTCCCAATAAACCTTGTATTTTTCGCCCAATACCAAGTCAAAATGAGCATCGGTAACAACGGTGTGTGCTCCCCATATTTCAGAAAAAGCAAAGCCCTCTAAATTCTGCTCGGGGTATATTTCCTTTTCCACAACGTCAGTAAAATTCAATTCCGTTGTTACGCTTGTTGCCACGCCCGCGGAGAATATTTGCGTGCCGCCCTTTTTATTAATCGCGACCGTATGGCTCTCGCCCTCGTCGGTTGTCGCACACATAGTCGCTCCGCCAAGCGCGACCATAATAAACGGCTCGCCGTTGCCCGTGCCGCCAAAGTCCGCAAGGTTGCCAACACCAATAGCGCCCTCGGTCATTGCCGAAAGGTCTTGAGCTTGGCACAAGTGAATCGTTCCGTCCCAATAAACCCTATAAATTTCGCCAAGTTCAAAAGTTATTGGCGACGGTTCGACCGCAAGTATATATAGCCCAAACTCATCATCATAAGCAAATCCGCGAAATTCCGTTTCGGGAGCAATCGTTGCGTCCGCCTCGGGGATCTCTATCGTTTCGACTCCGCTGTATTCAATGGGCTGTCCCACTCCGTTTTTTAGAATAATATTTGCCATTATTCAACCTCCAATTTACTGCCGACGCACTCAGCGTTATAGGTCTGCGTTATTTTTAAATTAGTGCCGTCTTGCACAGGCATCTCAAAGCCCGACCATATAAGCCGCGCGCCTTGATATAACGCTATGACGGGCGTTGCTCCGAAATATAAAGCATTCGCTTCCATAACATCACCCCACAATCGCGTATAGCGTGGTGCTGTCTATCGTTCCCGCCGCAACCATAGCGTCATACTCGGCTTGTGTGCAAGTAACGCCTTTAAGATATCCGCTGTCCGAAAGCAATTCCGAAGCCATTTGAGCGATATTTTCCTTATCCGCGTCGGTCAAGATATAATCCTCACCGTCTTTGCCGTCTTTGCCGTCCTTGCCATTTACTCCGTCCTTGCCGTTTGTTCCGTCCGCGCCCCTGAGCGAAGCGATCCATTCTGCCTTTGTTCCCCTAAAGCCTGTTTCAAGAGCAATATCGTAAGCGGATTTGCCGTCCTCGCCCTTGAGTTCTTCACGCTGTTCGGGAGTTATATCGTCGAATGTAAACGGATTGTCTTGAATTTCTTTTATTTGCGATTCAAGCTCAAGTCTGTCCTTGTCCGTCAAATACCTCGTTGCACCCGATTTGTATATGCCGACTGTGTGGGAATCTCCCTCTGCCAACGTAAACAACGTTGCTCCGTGTTCGCCGAGCGTATTAACGCCGTATGATATTTGAAACCAATCGCTTCCACTGCTGCCGTACGGGTAATTGCTGATACCGATTTGTTCCCCTCCCGAAGAACCGAACGTTATTGCTTCGCATTCATAGGAAACTCCGTCAAACACAACTGTGTATGTCTCTCCCTCGTAAAACGTGATCGGACCTGCTATACTGCAAAAATTAACCATTTTTCCTGTTAGGGAATCCACAGCCCCCATAAAGTCGGTATAGCTTTGTTCTGCCGAAATCACTGCGGATACACCAATATTGCTGTCCGCGAGCAAGTTCGCGGCACTCCGAGCGATATTTTCCTTATCCTCATTTGTTAAGATATAATCTTTGCCGTCTTTGCCGTCTTTGCCGTCAAATTCGCCGCTTTCTTTTGCTTTTGCAAGCGCCTCGTTAATTGCTTCGGGGAGTTTATTAGCGTCCAGCTTGCCGCCAATGTCTTGGTGTTCGGTCAAAAAATTTAGTTTAACATCGCCGTTTTTGTCGGGGAATTTCCCGTTCACACTTGTAACATACTTCGACTGTCTGCCTATAGCTTGCACTACACTATCCCCTCTGATATACGCCTTTTTATACTCGGTGAATCGTGTTTGAAACATCATAGCCGAGTTATTGTAGTTTCCGTACTCTCGGTTGTAGTAGTCAATCATTGACTCAAGGTACAGCTCGTAAAGATCGTCGAATGGAGCAAGGATCATAAGCTCCGCATCCATATCCTCGGGGTAAGACAAGCTGTTTACCTCTGAGGTCTGAATAACCAAACGCTGAACCATTTCCTCAAGCTTATTTATCCAGCCGAATTTTTGCTCTTCGTTGTATGAGTTAGGTCTGATCGCGTCTACGCGTTCAATTACTTTGTTAGCTGTCATTTTTTCTCCTTAATCCCACGCACCCGTTCCAACGGGCTTTGGTGGATCTTATGTCTTCAGTCCTTTTTGTTTAGTTCGCTTATGATAAAGTTTTCCGCGCGTACCGGAGAGGGTTTCTGCCCAAGCTTAGTACAAAGCTCAACGTATGCCGCCTGTATTGCTTCCTTTAGCCTGTCCTCGTCAAAGAGCTTGCCGTATTGGCTTGCCGCCAATCTGTCAAAAGCATAATTGAATTTATCCGCTCCGCTTCCGTCCGCAAACATCGTATAAGCCACGGAAACGAGAGCTTTTGCGTACTTTTCAAGCCCCTTTTCCTTTATCCACGGCACTACCCTTGATGTGATAATGCCGAGCATAACGTTGAAGAAAAGCCCGAATAATGCTATTACGATTTCTGTAAGATCAATTGAAAAATCCATAAATAAATCCCCTTTCGTTAATCGATTATTTCAAACTCGGGTATTTTCTCTAATACAATGGTATCCACAAAAGAATTGCCTTTCAGCCTTTTGTAAACGTCATACGAATACGTTACGCTCTGCAGCTGAAATCTTGTTATTTGCTTTGTTTCCTTGCATCTGTCGTAGATATCCAAAATATCGTTTCTGAGGGTGCATTTAGCCGATTTTATCAACTGACTTACAAAGCCGTATATAACCCCTACCTCGCCAGCAAAAAAGGTTATAAGCACCCAATTTTCTCTTAAAAACTCAAGTATCATTGCCTTTCACTCCCTCGTCATCCGATAACAACGTAATTATATGTAGAGTCAGTATTAACGCTCATGGAGTTGAGATAACCGCCTGTTACACTACTGGTTATTTCTTCAAAAGTAACGGTCGAATCCGTCCAAGATGCGGTTACTTCATATAACCGAATCGATGTGCCATCTTTTTTAAATTCACAGCACGATTCGCTCGCTCCCCTATACAAAGTACACGAAATTTGATACTGGTTTACCGAGTCATAGCGGTATATCATCACCGCCTGCGTGGTTTTTCTGATTGGAATTGTCTTTGGCTTTGTGCCGTCGCCGTCGTATGCACCGCCCGAAACAACAAAGTCGTTTACGTTCTCCGTGTGTAGCATATAAGCGCCTTTAGAAACACCGTCCGATTCCTGAATCATCATCGCCGCGTGAGAAAATCTGCGCTCGGCGCGATTAGTGTAAATCTCGAGGGAACGTCTCTTTGTTGCGAGCTGTTCGTCTCGCACTTCAATTCTCACTTTGTCATCGTCGGTCTCAAAAGCTCTGTAATAATCCGACGGAGTACGCATTACCACCTGTCCCCAAGCTGTATCTTTGTCAATAACGAGCGGACCCGTCATTGTGTCGCCGCCTTTTAGCAATGCTTTGGCAAGTCCTTCTTGCAGAGTCTTAATATCTTCGGGCGACACCTTCATCCACTTTGATATGCCTGTTTTATTGTATCCTCGGAAAAACACATTTGTACCGCCCGAAGGCATACACAACTGTGTGCCGTACTGCTCATTGTATGCGTTTGTTATTACCATTCCGTGAGCATAATCGGTTACACCCTCGGTTTTCGGAGTGTTTAATGTTGCGCTGGTGTAATAGCACACCGTCATTTTGCCGCCGCCCTGCTGCAATTCGATGTTTAGATCGCTTGAAAAATGGTATGCCGCGGGAATTGCACCAATCTGATCTACCGTAACGTTGTGCGGATTGCTCGTGTCCGAAAGGTGTCCGCCCTCGATAGAACACGTTAAATTGTTCAAGAGAGTTGTAAACTGTTCAATCGTGCCTTCATATCCGCTCTCTACAGCGAGATCGTATGCACTTTTACCGTCTTTACCGATGAGCTTGGGCAGAGGAGCAAACTCTCCGCTCTCCTGTCTGATGTATAACATTCCTTCGTCTGTGATCCAAACGTCGGCATTGTCGGGAGGATTCTCGCCCATGTACACCATAGACCCAGCCTGAGCCTTTATGCCTGTGTCATAAAACTCGCCTTTAACGCCGTCCCAAGCATACCAATGTCCGTTTTCTCCGATATAACTCGTCTTGCCTACGGCATCTGCCGCTTTGTCAGCACTTTCCTTTGCGCTCGTTGCGTTTTTCTCGGATTCCCCGCGGGCTGTTTCCAAGTCTATCAACCCTTCCTTGATCGCTTCTATCTCTGCCTGCACCTGCTCCCACTCGGACGGTGTTGGGTCAAGAGGATCTAATATATCGGGAGAATCCTTCACTTCCAGCTTGCTTGTTATGCTCACTTGTTTTTTGTTGTCCAAAGAGCCCGCAATACTGAATGTAAGATGTCCCGCTCTTGCCATAGCTTCTTGAGGAATAGGCACGAGGTACACTCTTGTGTTTTTTGATATATCTTCAATTAGATCGTTTGTGAGTACAACCCTAACGGGATTTTGTCCGTATGCGTCCCAAAAAACAACACTCTTTGCGCAATCTTCCCAATTCTCGTCAAATGTGATTCGCAAATTGGTAATATTGCCTTCGCCTTTTGTGCCGGCGATATTGCTGTCCTTTGTCAAATGGTTTCCGCATACTTTTACTTCTATGATTCTATCCATTTGTTTTTCTCTCCTAAATCTCTCATTTACATATACGAAAATAGGGACAACCTCGTAAAGTTGTCCCTACGCCGTGTCATAGAGTGTTCTGTTCTCGCGGAGTATTTAGTTAAAACTCACTCTTTGCAAACTCGTTTGACTTCTTCTCGATGAGAAGGCTTGTTTCGTAGTCCTGCATATCAGACGTATCAAGCACTTCCGCAAATTTGCGTTTAACCAATACACGCTCGCCGCGCTTAATCACGCAGTTTTCGCCGTTTACGGCTACGTATACATCGTCCTTGTACTTGTTATTGTCCTTGAACAGCTTCACCTCAACAAGCTCGTTCCAATAAGCTTCGCGTTCATCGTTTGCTTTCTTCTGTTCTTCCGTAAGCTCACCGCTAACAGAAGCCTTAGCATCAGCTACGATCTTTGCCGCTTCAGCTTTAGCCTGTGCGAGCATTGCCTCAACCTGAGCTTTTACGTCAGCGAGGTTAATGGAATTGTCGGGCTCTTTCACGGGCTCGGTTGTCTTAGTAGTTTCCTTTGCCATTGTGGTTTCTCCTTTCACGCTCCGCAAAAACGGAGCTTAATTAGTTGTTTGCAGTGGGGTTGAATGTGGAAGCAGACTCGATACGAACCATATAGTTCTCAACAAGTCTCTCCGCAACCTTTGTTGCTTTCCAACCCGCTGTTGCTCTCTGGTTGAGAGGGTCGGATGTGCCGGCAGAACCGAGCTGTTTAACGATATGCTCAAGACCGCCGCCTGTGATTTCTGTTGTGCCGTATGCGTTGTCACCAAGAATAAGAGTGGAGTAAACCGCTCTGCTACTTGCGCCAGCCTTAGCCCAAATCTTTGCTTCCGTTGTCTCTACGAAACGAACGCCGTAAATCTTGCCGATTTCGCCTTCGTAAATGTCGGAGGGATCGGAATATGTCTTAACGTCCTTCCAAGCGGGATCGTTTGTAAGGTCGTATGCAACGTCGGGATGAATGATGCCTACCCAAGCACCGTTGATCTGCTCCGCATTCTGTGTCTTAAGGAGTCGTACTGCTTTCTTGATATCGTCAACAGTAAGAACGGAATCAGCCGCGAGGTCTGTTCTTGCACTCTTGCCGCCAGCAAAGATAACGTTTGTACCGCCGTTAAGCACTTCGCGTGTGATTGTGTCGAGTGTTGCACCAGCCTGCGCACCGAGGAGCTTTGTAGCCTGTACAAGATTGTTGTCGATAGCTGTGAGCATAAGCACGTCGGAAAGTGTAATGTAACCGCCGTACTGACGTACTGTTGCGTCGATCGTGGACATTTCAAGGCTCTGACCGTTGGGAGTGACACCCTCTTGAATAGGTTCTGTGAGCTTGGGAAGCGGGCTGTACTTTCTAAATTCGATTGTTTTACCGCCATTCTTGGGAATGGGGTGCTTCTGACCGAACTGATCGTGTACGAGCTTCGGTACGGCGTTATCAATGAGATAATCGCTGTAAAAGACTTTCATTTCATCGGAAAGTCCATCTGCAGTTGTTACGTTTGTGTTAGGCTCAGCGAAAAGCTGAAGATTGTACTTAAAGTGTTTCATTATGTTTTTCCCCTTTCATAAACTCAGGGAGCTTTTAGAATTTTATGATATCTCCCCGCTGTACTCTGCGTGCTATCTCTGCTCGTTCTGCACGAGTCAAAGAGGACGCGTCGCTTTTTACGATTGCGGCGGACTGTGAAGATGTACCATTCTCGGAAGGACGAGAAGCCTTTGCTTTGATCCTTGCCTGTGCCTGTGCATCAGCCGTCTGTGCGGCTACTCTTGCGGCATTGTTGGTCAATTCATCAAAGTGAAGCACCTTATAAGCGTGTTCAACGCTGTTTCCCGTTCTCAAAAGCTTGAGAAATTCGGGGTTCTGCGTTTCCGCTTTGAAGTCAAACGACGGGTAAAGCTCTTTTACCTTTTCCGCTTCCTTGTACCACGTATCAATCTGCTGTTGATACTGTTGCTGTCCTATCTGCCTGTCGCGGATCGCCTTAAGTGCGGCGTTTTCCTGTTCCAGCTTCTGCATAGCGTGGTACTGCTCAACCGTCATTCCTTTTTCTTCGGCTACTCTTTCCCAATACTCGGCATCTTCCGTTAAGGCTTTGTCAAGCTTTGCAACATCATCAACGCCATATCGAGCCATAAGCTTGTCGATAATTGGCTTCTGTGCCGCTAAATCTGCTTCCATACCCTTAACTTGCTTGAAACGTCTGTCGAATACCTGTTGAAATCTCTCTTGGTCGAGATCCTTGTACTCGCCACTTATAAGATCGTTGTAGGCTTTTCTTCTCGCTTCAAGCGTGTCAGACGTTGTGGAAACGTCCGTTTTGCTCGCACCCGTGAGCTGTCCCTCGGTGGCAGGGCTTGTAGCTTCGGCAGAGGTTGTTCCTTCCTGCTTTCCGAATACTACGTTATCAAATGCACCCGACTTTGAGCGGCGGTTGCTTCCGCTCGGCTTGGTTTCAACCTTTGGTGCGTTCTCCGTAGCTACGCCAGCGCCGCCCTCGGCACTACCTGATGCTCCGCCGTCATTGAACATCTGCAAGTCTACTTTGAACAATGCTTTTTTTGTTTCGGACATTAAAATGTCCCCCTTTCTCATCGTCTTTCCGAAGTGTCAATAGGCAAGCCCTATATCTTTATCTATTTGTAAATGGTTTGGATAGCTTTCCGCTATTTGTTCCAAGCCAATATACGCCATTGAAAATACCGCTTTGACATCTTTACCGCCATAACACGAGATAATTACCTCGTTGTTGATCTCGTCCTTGCTTATGCACTCG
The DNA here is from genome assembly GCA_017628755.1 of Clostridia bacterium. Classification (GTDB taxonomy): domain Bacteria; phylum Bacillota; class Clostridia; order Oscillospirales; family CAG-272; genus CAG-390. Next base: position 8,356 of record JAGBYM010000008.1, read on the forward strand.
ACCTTGCAGTATGAATCGTCCACCCAGCCTATAAGAGCCTGTACCAATGCAGAGACACCGGCACACACAATGTCCTTGCCGTATTCCGCATATCTTGAATGCCCGGCAACGACTAATGTGTGTCTGTTTCCCTCGACGGTGTACTTTGCCGTAATCATTTGCTCATATCGGGCTTTGCTCTGCTTGCAAGCCTTGTCCCGTAGTCCGTCATATTCGCCGTCTGCGCTTCTTTTTGTGCCTGTCCCATACTTCTACCGCCCGATACGTGCGGAGAGCTTGTAGCCCCCTGTACGTTCGCCGTAGGTATGTCTAAAGCGTCCTTGAGCATTGCAAGCTCCTGTGTAAGCTGATTTACCACATTCAGCAACGTCTGTCCCTGCTGTACCTTCTGTTTTACGCCCTCGATTCCGTCAAAGTCCATAAGCTCAAGTGCCGTCAATGACATTTCAGCATACTGAGGATTGAAGAATCCGAGACTGTAAAGCTCCTTTGCCAGCTCGTTCTGTGCCAGCTTCGAATATGGCGAACGTTTCTGCGGCTTGACAACAATATCATAGACAGGCTTACGAAATAGCTGTACGTAGCCTTCTTCAAGCTCCTGTCCCTTGTATGCGGGGGGAATAGGCTGTCCCTGCAACTGCTTGTTGCTGAACTCGATAAACTCATACGCTCCCGTCTCTCCGATAATACGGAATGAACGGCGTTCGTCATAGAACTGTCGCATAAGCTCGATAGCGAGGTAGCATTCTCTTGTGTATGAGCGATACGATGCCCCAATCATGTCTCGGCTCTGCTTGTTTCCCGCTTCCTGTAATGCAGAAATTGCGGCGGCGGCTGTTACACCACCACTTGTAGATCCCTGTGATACGTCGCGGTTGGACGATGTTTCCTTAAGCTCGTCTATCTTCATCTGAAGAATGTTTGTAGAGCTTGCATCCACCTTTGGCAAATCCATTGGTCTTAGGCGTTCCTCGTCGATATCACCCTCAACGAATACAATATCGTTGGTCTTGTCCCTGTACTCGTCAATATTGACACCGATATTCTTTTTAGCCCACCAACGGGGGCGAGCTATAGCCTTTTCCAAAATGCCCTGTTGGAGCTTGTCTATGTACATCTGCGGCGATTTCATTATAGCCACATAACCAAAGCCTATAGGCGTACCTTCCTCGGGGAAAAGCACGTCGAATACAACAGGATATAAGCCGTGGTTATAGAATCCGTCGGGATATCTCTCGGGTTCGTTCTCGGAGGCAAAAAGCACCTCGTTACCGACAAACTTGCAGAAGTGCAATACTGTCTTGCCCTCGGGAGTGCGTTTCTTGTAGTACCAATCCACCACTACCGACTTGTTTGTTACGTCAACAGTATCATCGTAAACATATTCCTTTACGTCTACGATCTTGCCGCCTGTCTTGCCCTTGAGCTGTGGGTATTCCTGTTCAAGCAGATCGTTGTCTTTCAGCGATACGATAAACAAATCACGGCTTGCCTGTATGTCCGTAATGCCCGCTTCCCAAAAGATGTTGAGCATATCAATAAACTGTGTGTCGATATCGCCCAAGCCATCATCAAGCTCGTTGTTCCAAAATACACCCTTTGCAACAACGCCGTGCTTCAGCTTGTACCACGCCGCATCGGAGAATGTTTCCTCGTAATTGTTACGCTCATATATAACTGGAAGAATAGAGGAAAGGATCTTCGCGGACTGCTCATCCCCTCGCTCTCGCGGTAGCACGTTCGGCTCGGGATAGTTATCCATAATGTCGGCGTGCTTTGCGGAAATGGAGTTAAACAGCCACGCGGATATAGGCTCAGCTCTGTCCTGTTCCTGTCCGTCGCGTATAACGTCCCAATGTCGGAGCTTCCACCACTGTTCTTCTTCTACGATTCTATCCTCAAGCTTTCGCTTGCCGTCCTTGTACTTCTTAAGGGTCTCTGCCGCCCTCTGAATAGCCTTTTTGTCGATTATCTGCGGAGCTTCGGCGGTTATACCTTCCGCAACTCCCTCGGGCGCTCCCATTTCCTTTAGCTTCTTTGCAGCAAAGGGGAGATAGTCTCTTATCGTCTTGCCCTTTGCGTTTGGTACGTTCAAATCCAACTCTTTATCACCCCTTTAATACTTGCGATAGAACGCATATCTATCTACTTTTATCTCATCAGACTCAAGCGGATTATAGACCGCCGGCTGTCTGTCCTGTGCCTTGATAGGCTTCATAGGGTTAGCCATACACAAATACCTACATTCGTCCGCAACGTGATCCTCGAGGCTCGTCAATATGTCCTCGGGCTTGTTCGGGTCGTATGTCAGTAGCGGTATGGTCCTTATAAACGCCTTGCAGTTAGAGAATACATACATCATAGGTATGCCGTTCTCGTCAAACGTCATTCTGTAATGCACTTGCATCCAGCCCGCAAGTCGCTTGTGATCGCCTTTGTCAAAGTACACGCCGTACTTCTCGCCTGTCTCTGCTATGCTTACGCCGTGTGATTTATCCCATATAGCGGGGTCTGCCACGCCGTTGATACGCTTATCCTTTAACCATTCGTGTTCACGCTCTATTCGTGCGATCTCCTTGAATATCTCATCGGGACTCCAACGAACGCCCACGTCAGGCTCGTTCTTCACGCATCCGTAAAGCTCCAATATGCGGTATATACGCCCGTCATAGTCAACAGCCCACCACGCACAGCTAAAGGGTTTGGAATAGCCAAAGTCAAAGCTACGCCATATCTTCCACTCTTTAGGCGGTGTAAACGGCGGTATAACGTGCGTGTATCGTCTATCTTCGTAATGGTCGCTATCGTTGCGGAACTCCTCAAATACTTGCCCCTCATACACGTCCCAACAACCTTCAAGGTGTGCCTTTCGCTTGTGTTCGGGCAGAGCCTTGAGCATATCAATGTACTCGGGGTTTGCTTCCATAAGCACTTTGTTGTCATATACAGACGCTTGAATGAAAACATAATCGTCGGGGTTCTCGCCCTCTTTGAAATTCCTGTCTATGAAAATACGCTTGATGTACTCGTGTCCTACGCCACCGGGGTTTGTTGTGTAATATACCCTCGGCTTAAAGTCCGTCCTTGTGGTACGGAGCGACGTGCATATAAAGGTGATCCACTCCTCGGGAAAGTGTGTTGCTTCCTCAAAGCCTATCACTTCAAATTCGTTACCTTGAAACTGCAAGAGGTCGCCCTCGTTATCGCAATATCCAAGCTGTAAACGGCTTCCGTTGGGGAATATAAAGCACCTTTCGTCTTGCTTGTAGTAGGCATATCCGTAAAGCTCTTGTTGCAAGGGAATGATGTGGTTATTTCGTAGCTCAGGCATCGTTCTACGCAACAGAAGGCATTTAATCCCGTCATACCGCATACACAGCATTACAAACTTACGCCGCATAGCAAAGCTCTTGCCGCCACCACGTGCTCCGCCGTATCCTATATGTTTAGCATCAGCCGTGAAGAACTCCAACTGTTTGGCATTGGGTACATCTTCTCGCAAATGCTTGAAGATCAACGGCTCAGTCGCTTGCATTCGGGCTCACCCCCTCGCGTATTGCCAACGCAAAGAAGCGGCAGTTTTCCTTAGCCCTCTGCAACACTTACTTATGTTGGCGGCTTTTGCTCCTGTATCGTCCGCCGCATCTTCCATACACGCGTAAATCTTGCCCGTATCAACACAAACGACTTGACGTGCCATTTTATGCTCGCCCCTTGCCGCGCTCCGCTTTAAGCCGTTTTTGAAGGCGTGAGCGATATTCTCGCTTCTCGTACACCATTCAAGATTGGAAGCACGATTGTCTTGCTTGTTCCCGTTGATGTGGTTTACTTCCGCCTTTCCCTCCGCATTATCTATAAACGCTTCTGCAACAAGACGATGAACGCTAACGTTCTTATCACTTATCTCTACGTACGCATAACCGCAAGTATCAAAGTATGGCTTGAGGATTATGCCGTCTTTGTGCTTCTTTTTGCTCAACACTCGCCCCATATCGCTGACATAATAAAGACCGTCCGCGTCGATTTGCTTCCATACCTCGTTATTCATCATTTGCTCCATTCCTCCAAAGCTCCCTCAAACTTAATTGTAGTAGTGCCTGTGTTGTTCAATTCGCCCTCTAATGACATTGACTGCGGAGCTTTACCATACACAGCTTCATAGAAGAACTTCTCAATATCAGCTTTTATCTTAATAGGCGTGTTGGGATCGTCAGCAATAGCACGTAGCTTTGCGGGAGCATCTTTAGCGTATTTCTCCAGCTCCACGGGCTTCTTTGGTCTGCCCGATGGATTGCCGCTATGACCCTTTACAAATCGCCCTGCTTTGTCCCTGCTCTCAGGCATTCGCCCACCGCCTTTCATTTTTATATATAGCAATGACAGCCTATAAACCATTGGAGAACATAGCTGTCCGTGTCGGCAAACAATGTTTTTGTATCAAGATCAGAAAGGAACACATATGTACGAAAAGCGGGTGAATTAACACTCACATAGCCACTTTTCCAATATAGTTATAGCAGATATCTCGACCACAATTCCCCTTTTAAGTGGAGAATGAAAAGTTTTTTCAGAAAAACAAAAAAAGACGGCAATTAAGCCGCCTTTTTCTTTTATAGAGGTTTACACCCAATCGGCATCACAACCGATATATTGCAACAACGCTTTCGCAAACTCATACCCATATAGACTGAAAGTATATACAGCTTCGTCTGCTTCGGTAGACACGACGAATATCTCATCATTATCAACCATTATGGTATAATTCCAATCTTCTTTGCACTTTTCAATCCACAATTTGTCCTGTTCGTTCATATCTTCCCCTTTCTATCCCTCAAGCTCACACAGAAACGCTATATTACACGCTAAATGCCACAAGTGCGGCAGTCCGCTTTCCTCGTCAATGCCGTCTGGATCATCGAGGTATTTCATAAAGTGCCGAAACGCCGCATCCCTGTATCTTTCTTTCTCTACGTTCCGCCAGCTGTTCGGGTCTTTGTACTTCGCATTACCAAACTCTCGCACCCTTGCTATATCGTATATTATTTCTCTCGGCACAAGTGTAAGCCGTGGCTTTCCCGCATCAGCTTTAATTGTCTGATCGTTCATTTTGATCATTGAATCGTTCATTTTGTTCATTAATTGCTCCTTATGCAAGAAATAATAAGATATATCACACACACCGTAGCAATCTCCGCCAACACTATCAATATTTCGCTCATTTCTCGCTCCTTCCTACAAGATAATCAACCGACACATCAAAGAAATCAGCCAACGCCATAAGAGAGTGTAGCGTTGGCTCTGCTTCTCCCCTCTCGTATCGTCTGACCGCATCAGAGGACAGTCCGCAAAGCTCGGACAACACTATTCTGCTGATTCTTTTCTTTTCTCTAAGATGTTGTAGCCTTTGTCTGAACTCCACGGACCGCTCCCCCTTATTCTTCGATGTAGAGCTTCCAGCCCTCGCCATCGGGCAAGCCCCTAACCTCTATCGCCATAGCTCCGGCAACATCCTCTTTGGTGATCGCCAGCGGATTGTCCTTCGTTGCTCCCAGCTTTCGCAGAAGAAAGCCTATGTATGCCGCGTGAAGCTTTGCGAGCTGTTCATATCCCGCTACCTTGTCGCGTTCCTCTCCTATCATTTTAAGTAACGTATCGTTCTTCGCTTTTTCATTATTCAGCATTTGCTGTTTTGTCAGTTTCATTTTCATCACTCCTTATTTCGATTATTTCAATTTCCGTTCGTGGATTGTCCTTGTCTACTGCGGCATCCAAATCAACCTTGCAACATTGCCAACAGTCATCATAAATTACGCCCTCGCAGACGAGAGGATCTAACAAAAACTTCGGTGCGTAATTATCGTATATATCCCGTCGCCTATTGTCTTTGAAATAGTACATTACCCGCACAATAGCCTTTTCAAGCGGTTTTCGGGGCTTCTGCACGTTGCACATCGCCACCTTAATCAACCAATGCCACCTCGCCTTATCGCGCCTGTACTCGTTGAAATTGTGCGAGTTGCCCATATACTTGTTGTTGCTCGGCGGTATCTCGTTTACTATTATCTTCATACGATGATCTCCGTCTTTCCCGCATCGTCATCGTCAAACAACGCCTCGGTCAAAGCAACAACGTCAATGCCCTTTTCCTTGAGCTTGAATTGCATCGCAAAAATCTCATCCTCGCCGTATCTTTCGTGGACGTGCTTTTGCCACTCGCCTGTCAACTTGAAATAATTTTCAATTCGCTTTTTACCCCACCCAAGCTCTTGCATTTGAACATATGCGTTTATAGTGTTCGTAACGATATTGAACCTGCGTGTATACCTATCAAGGCGTTTGTTTAGCTCTTCCTCGACGATCATTCGCTGTGCGAGCGATAGTTTATCTTTCACAAGTGATTTCATTTCCTTTTCCTTTCTGCCTTATTTCTGCACCGCATCGGTCGCAAGTCATTTTTTTGATATCATGATATCATCCCCTGCGCCTTTCTATCATTTGCCGGGCTTCTTCTTCGTTCCCGAATATCGTCTTTCCCCACAGCCCTCTCGCAACGCGCGCCACCACTATGCAGAGCTCCATGTCGTCGGTGAAGAACATTTGGCTCACCGCACCTTGCTTCACGGAGCGCTCACCGTTGTATCTGCGGATAGCGTAAACGATATCTCCGATCTTGCACGGAATATCAATTGTCATTCTTCGCACCTTCTTTCATTTGCTCTTTGAGTTCTTTAACAATGTACTCGGCTACTTCTTTTGCGTACATCAATTCTTTCCAATCCTTGTATAAATCAAATGGTAAAACATATATCATTCAATCACCGCCTTAACTCAATACTCGCAATCTTGCTTATATTTTTGTATTGTGTTTGCAACCACTCGTTTTTTATTTGGTTTGCTTTCTCGATAAGCGCAGCTCGGCTAAAAGAAAGAAATAAATTTTCATTCCAATACACAACAACCTTTTCGCTATTTTCCACAAATTCTGTTTGCTTTTCCCAATGTTTTTCATTGGTGATTTTTAACTCAAATCTTTGTTCATTGTGATATAAAGCATATACCTTATTCATACTGCCCACCGCCTTCCGTGTATTTCTTTTCGAGTTCGGCAAGGTCAATAATCAAGTTGTACTTGGGACGTTCATCGTGTTTACGAATGATTTTCTCAATCTCCTCAAAAATCTCCCTCACAAGATTTTCATAATGCATCTTGTAAGAATTCGCAGCACCTCGCATAGCTTTAAGTTCAACCGAAAGCCCCTCAATCTTCTGTGCGAGTTCTTCCGCAGAAAATCCGTACACTTTATCTCTTTTCCCCTGTTCATATCCTTGCAAGCGAGCTTTATCAACCTCGCTCTGCTTTCGGTAGCCTGCGTTGTAAAGGGCTTTTGCAAACATTGTACTGATTTCACCACCTGTGAAATTAAAATTTCCTCTCCCTAAACCGTCTAATGACGATTTGATAACTTTCGCCATTTTCTCAATCTGCTGATTACTAATAACATCAGAATTATTACTCTTACCGTCATTTATCAGTAATTTCTTTATGCTCATTTCGCACCGCCTTTCCTTTGTTCTTGTTTGTACTCCAAAAAACATTGGTGGCACAATACCTCGCCATTTTTGGTTTTGTGCATTTTCGCCCATTTTATTGCTTGTTGTTTGCTATGTACTTTTTCAGCCAAAGAGTCGGGGCAACATTCAGTATCGCCACACCTATCGCACTCAATCATATACTGTTTAACTCTGTATGAATATACACTCATTCCTCGCCACCGCCTTTCTCGGTTGGGTGAATTGCGGCATAAGCTTCTTTAAGTGCCGATATTGCCTTTTCTCGTGCTTCTCTATATTCAGCTTTTTCAAAAAGATAATCGTCCTGCTCGATTCGTTCAATAATGCGATTTATACTATCTTCGTAATCGCAAGTCGGAATATATAATTCAAAAACAATTTTGTTTCCGTCCAAGCTCAATTCCAATGGGTCGCCCTCTTTTATACCGAGCATTCTCCTTGTTTCTTTTGGGATAACAATTCTCCCCAAATCGTCAATTCTTCTTATAATTCCTGTTTTCATTTCTCGCTCCTTTCCTTTAGTGCCTGTTCTGCTTCTTCTATTGTGAGGAATATGTGTTTTCCGATGTCTTCCTCTACCATTTCAAACACCCACTTGCTACGCAAATTTGTAAATCTTATTTTAAGAGTTCCGTCCGCCTTTTGCATTATGGAAGAAACTCGGCACTCATCGGCTTTGTTCAGATAATAACAAGGCTCGAAGCAAGTCTGTCCCAATCTCACAGGCGGCGCAATCACGCCGTTGCCAAGAAGATAGTCGGCAAGTTTATCAGCATTCGAAATACGAGGACCGCTCAATCCTTCTTGCTCTATTCTCCACGGCATTTTTTTGATTAACTCTGTCAATCTATCTTTCATTTATTCCTCCTGTCCCTTACTTGTTTCCTTTCTGCCGCCCTTTTCAAGCCCCTTGGAAGCGGCATTTGCTCTCTTGTCCACATATTCTTTTGCCGATTAAATTCTCTGCGTGATTCGGCAAACGCCTTGTATTCTTCGCAATACGCGTGGCAATTCGGCTCGGCGCTCCGCCTCGGGCAATCCCTGCGGCAAGGGTTGTCAACGGGAAACGCACTCATTGTTTCTCCGTTCCTCGCAAGCATTCACTATCGCCGCATACTGTTTGGCGTTGCGCTCGGATTCAAATATTGCTATGTGTGCAACAGCATCCTCACAGATGTTTCCTGTTAAAACCTCATAAGCTCCAATCCAATCACTGGGGCGCACGCTCCAGCGCCCCTTGTCCGTCCTGTTTACTACCAACATATCTGCCCCTTTCCCCGTCAGAACGGGCAATCGTCATCTTCCGAATATTCCTCAAAATGCGGCTCTGCTTCTGTTGCAACGGAGATCTCCGCATTGTCGTTTTTGCCGTCAACGAACAACGCTTCGTCTACGATCACTTCCGTTGCGTAGCGTTTCTGTCCGTTCTGATCCTGCCAATCACGCACTTGGATATTGCCCACAATGCAAAGGGATGAGCCTTTTTTGAAATAGCGGCTGATAAATTCCCCAGTCTGACGCCAAGCAACGCAGTTTATAAAGTCCGCCTGCTGTTCCCTGCCTTTAATCGGCTTGCGATTCACCGCAAGAGTGAACGAACATACGGAAACACCGCTTGTTGTCTGCTTGAGTTCCGGATCAGCTATAAGTCTGCCGCCGAGTATTGTTTTGTTGATGTTGAAATTAGCCATAATTATTTTCTCCTTTTATGTAAATTAATTTTTCTTCGTCCCAATCGGGATATTTGCTTTGTAAATATTTTTTGAAAAACTTCCGCATCTTCGGGCGTTCCGTTGATTGGTCATATCGCAGATGGCAAGTCCAGCAAAGAGTGAGTATGTTTTCCTCAATGCCTAAACCGCCTTTGCTTCGGGGGATATAGTGTGCAACGGGATCGCCCCGCTTTGCACACCATACACACGCACATCCGTCTCGCTCCCAAACAGCTTCTTTTACCCGTGTGGGTATACTCACCGCCTTAGTTCGCTCCGACTTCATACCTTGCCCCATTCTTCCAAAAGCAGAGACTTCTCACGCTCCGATATAACCTCAATATCGAGATTCTTCGCTTCGTCAATAATGCCGTCAATCAATATGCTCATTTCTTGCGTGTCATAGTTTGACGAGCCCACAAACACCCTATAATACTGTGCCTTTTCCTCGGGCGGCAAGCTCTCGTGTATCTCCCAATACTTCGTAGATCGCTCGAATTTGCTCCTATGGCTGTTCGGGATTTTACAAACGAATTGCTGTCCGTATTTGTGGAGCATATCAATATAAACCTCGTCTTTGTCTGCCCTCAATACGTTGGCTATCTCGCCAATCAAACGCCAAGCGTAAGCATTTGCATCGTTGCTCCGCTTCTTTCGCCGTCTGACTATCTCATAATCGCCAGCCTTGAAATTGTATGCCCACCTACGTATCTCGGTAAAATCCGTTGATCTTAGGCACAGCTCGTCCCCGGCAACGCGGCATTCCGTTATTTTCATACCCTCACGCCTTTACGTCGAATACGCCCGCTACTTCCGATACCGCAACACCCGACACAATCTCTCCCGTGGCATCGTATATAACGGCATCACCGACGATCTTCATATTCTTTTTTATCTGCCCCCACTCCACGCTCTGTTCCGTCTTTACGTATTCGGGAGCATTGGTCTTGCACCATTCAAGGAAAACGCCCTTGTCCTGTTCCATTTTCTGCGTGGGCTTCTTGAAAACGAGCTTGCCCGAAAGGAGCTGGTAGCTCTCCTGTGTCTTGGTTTCCTTGTGCTCTACCGTCTTGAAATACTCGCTCAGCTTAAAGAGAAGATATGACGTGTCGTTCTCATATCGCTTGTCAATATCCTCCTGTGTGCGGTCAAGGCGTTCTCTCTCCGCATCAACTAAAGCCGTAAGGCGATCTCTTTCCTTTTTAGCGGCAAGCACCTTTTTGAGCGCCCATTCTGCCGCTTCGTCTGTATCTATAGTGAACTCTGCCGTTTCTTCGGCTCTCATTTCTTCCTCTAATTCGGCTTCAAAAATTTCGTTATCTATCATCGTGTTTCTCCTTTATCCTAAATCTGCAAGTAAATCGATGTACACATCGTCGGTAGTGTTCTTGTCAAGGTGGTGTTTTTGGGCAAATTCCGTTGCATCAATGCCTTTTTCCTTGAGCTTTGCTATAAGTTTCTGTCTCGGTGTAAGCTCCGCAGGAACAGCCGTATATTTCGTTCTGCCGTCTTGCCAATATACATCCGCTCCCATTCCGAGAGCCTTGCAAGCAACGGATATAGCATCGGTCAAAGCCATTTTGAAGCACTCGTCGCTTGTGTATAAGCCCGCATTTTCTTTCGCCACGAACGTGCTTCCACCCGTGCCTTGAATGGCATCGCTCCATTGTCCGTCTACCTTTACGAACAAATCTATATCAACAAAGGCACAAACAACGCCGTTTGCTCCTTCCTCTATTCGCTTGTCGGTGATCGTGTATTTCCAACCGATACCGCATATACCGAACTCCTCTGTCAGCATCTTTATACGCCACATCGGGTTTATATCTGTCATACCTTTGAGTCTGCCCGCCTTAATGTCTTTCTGTGCTTCTTTCGGCACAAGTGCGAATTTATTGTATAAAGCCAAATTACTCATTTTTCACTCCTTATTTATAATTCATTTCCCCAACAGTCCCACCCGTCCTCACGTTCGCGTGCGAACAATTCAATACGTGGAATGTTGCCCATAAGCTCTACTATTCTTTGTCTTGCGACATCTGGTTTTTTGCTGTGCTTTTCTCTTTGGATTTGAATAACCGAGGAAACTTTGTTATTCACCCTCCGAGGATAATTGCCTTTGGTGAATATCAAGCATACTTCCGCGTTGCTTCTCGTCCAAAAACCAAGCCCAAAGAATGGACTTTGATCTTTGTTGAGTTTTACCCAAGTGAAAGCGGCTGTCCTGTACTTGAAGCCCCAAGCTTTCGCAACCTTAAAACAAGCTTCTAACTGCGGATATGTAGTCCACATAAACAAAACCGCATCGTCCGCAATTCTCTGTATCGGAAGCTTGCATATTTCTTCCGTTTTCATTGTTGGATAGTGGTCAACCGCAAGCCCTTGAAAATTTTTATTCTTTCCACCGCCATATTTCCACGGTGGATCTGCGTAAATTATGTTGTACTTCTTATCCGTGGTAAAAATATCAACTTTCATTCTTACCCTTAGCCTTTTGGTATTTTCTTCGGTGTTTCGATTTCTTTGAGTTTCTGCTCTGCTTGCTTGAGTCGCCACTCCAAAACGCACATCTTCTCAACAAGAGCCTCGATGATCTTTTCGTATGTTTCCTTTTCCATATCCTCGTTCCTTTCTTTTGTCCTTATGTTAATAATTTATTGTTTGCACCACCGGGAAGAAGCTCGGCAATCTGCAAATACTCTTGCCGCTTGGCAATAATCGGGGCTGATTTCATAAACCGCGACTTTTCAAAGCTCAGGTCCGCTTCGTCGCATTCTGCCATTCTCATAAGCTCGCCCTTTGAGCCAACGTACATTTTCAGCTTTTCGTCGAGACCGTCCCAGATCGCTTGCACCTTGTCTCTCGCGTTGTCGCCCTCGCTCTTGCCGTTGCTCTGAATAGCCGTGAAGCGAAAGTAATATACCAACCGCCCCGTTTCGTGAATTGCTTTCGCAAGCTCCGCCCACAGCTCCTCGTCCGTCGGCTCGCTTGCCATGTTCAAAGCCCTCACTTGCTCCAATACGTCCGCTGGTGTCGGCGGGGTTTTGCACACTTTAAGGCTCTGCATAAACGCAACCTCTGTCACCTCGTCGGGAATATCCTTGAGCAGAAATGCCCACGTTTTCGCAAGCGTTACGCTGTCGGCATCTTTTGAATAATAAGGATAGATTGTTTTTATCGCGGCAATAATCTCCGCAATCTTCTTTGCACTTGCCATTTACTCACTCTCCTTTACAAACTCAGCCAAGCCACTCATAAAGCGGTCATACTCGCTCTGCGACTTTTGCTGTGTCGGTTGTGCTTGACCCGTGCCGTTCTGCTCCCAAGTACGCACCGCCGCTTTCCAATCTTTCATAGGATTTCTCCCGACTTTCCAACCAACAGCGGAGTAATGGTCGTACCACTTTTCAGCAATTACGCCCTTGTTCCGTTCTTCGCAATAGGCTCGCACTTCTTCAAGAGAGGGAGGAATAAAGCGTGTGCGTGTCGGCTTGTCCGACTTACTTACATATTCACTTGTATTATTCAATGTATTATTAAAAGATGTATTATTATCCTTAATAATTTTGTTAATAGGGGTATTAACATTTTTGTTAATAGGGTCATAACAAATTTGTATATACCTATTATCAATTTGATTAGTACCCTCTTTATAGATAATCTGACTCGTTATATACCCTCTGCTTACAAGTAGATTGATCCACCTTGATATTGTTATAGGCGACACATTATACAAGTCGGCAAAATATCTATTACTCGCCCAACAATACCCCTCTGCGTTACACAAGGCTGTTATCTCACCATACAAGAGCTTTGCGTTTGGCGGTAAGCTTTCGTCATACCTTATGTTCGCAGGAATCACGGCGTAATATGATTTTTTGCTGTCCGTCAATTACACTGTCTCTCCTCTCTGCCTTGATCGTAATCTTCACTCCGTGCTTCTCGGAGAGAATTTCACTCAAGGCTTTTGTAAATCTTTCGATGTTCATTTTTGTTTCTTCTCCTTTTCCCAATTAGCTTAAAGCTAATAAGAGTGTAAAAAAAATTAGGCGAGAAAGTTTATGAAATCATAACTCACGCCATAAACTCTGCAAATGTTTTCAATTTGCGGCTGGTCGGGGTAGGTCTTGCCCGTTTCCCAATTTGAAAGCGTTTTTTGACTTACGCCTAATTCCTTTGCGGCTTCCTCTTGGGATAGCTTGGCATTAATTCTTATAGATTTAAGGGTCATTTTTTCCATTTTCTCACCTCCCTTCAATTAGCCGAAAGCTAATTATGCTAATTATTCTATCATTTCAAATTATGTTTGTCAATAGCTTTTAGCAAATATTTTTCTTTTTCCATTGACTTTTTGGCTAATCGGGTGTAAAATATTTCTGAAACAGGACAAAGGAGGTGGCACAATGGCAACTTGGTCGAGGTCAGTTTTTGCTAACAACTTAAAGCATTATATGGAAAGAAAAGGGGTATCCCAAAAAGAACTTTCCGAGATTATTGGCGTATCCGCTCCAACACTAAACGAATGGATAAAAGCTAAAAAATATCCTCGCATTGATAAAGTGGAAAAGCTCGCCAATTATTTCGGCTGTTTGAAAAGCGATCTGATTGAGGAAAAAACTGAGAAACAACGAGAGGTACAAAAAAAGAATGATATCCTTTCGGACATCATTCTAAAGTTAAAGGAAGATAAAGAGCTTCTTGATACAGTAGACAAGTTATCAAAGCTCGATACTGAAAAGCAAATTGCCGTTAAGAACGTGATAGATGCTTTTTCAAAAGTCGATAAATAAGGTCAAGCATTTCCGCATCATTCACCCGCTTTACAAGTTTTATTATCTCTTTCTTGTAATCTTGCATCTCGCACACTCCTTTTGTTCGGGGCGGGATATGTAAAGTATACAAAAAATCAAATATTTATGAAATAACAAAATAATGAAAAGGTTTGTGATATGAAACGCACTTTGAGAAGTATTTTCGCATCGTTATCAGGGATTTTGGTATTCTTCGTTATTGTATTACTGCTTGGAGCAGCAATATCGGTATTAACTTCTGTTTTATCAAAAATAAGAATATTAGAAGTTTTATTGTATTCTCCTATAGGTTCTTTGTGTTTACCCATGCCCAGTTTTTTTTCGGCATTTTTTGGTGCAAATTACGTAATTGAGAAAATCGAAAAAGATAATTACTTACCGTATCTCATTGTTGGAATCGTACTTTTGGTGGTTTATATTCCGTCTGGAATAATCACCCTTTTGGCAAACTCCCCATCTTTAGCCGACCTGTTTGGCATCGGTGCTGGTGTGCTTTTCATAAAATTCGCATATGACCTGAAAAACCAATAGTCTTTAGAATCTTGAAAGGAGTGATGTATATGAGCAAATAAAAAGCCCCTTATGTGAAGCGATCACATAAAGGGCGGTGCAGTTTCCCCAAAATCGCAAAAGGAAGAACTTGCCTTCCTATTATAACAAAAAAGGAAGTGATTGTCAATGGATAACATTCTAAGAGTGGGTTTGATGTGTCGTGTGTCAACCGAGGAGCAAGCACTACACGGCGATTCTATGCAAGCGCAAGAGGATTCCCTTGTCGCCTATGCAGCCGAACACCAAATGAAAATAGTCAATATCTACCGCGACGAGGGTTTTTCCGCACGAAAGCCCGTGCTTAAACGCCCAGCAATGCTTGAGCTTATCGAAGATGTAAAAGCCGGGAAAATTGATATCATCATTTTTACAAAGCTTGACAGATGGTTTAGAAATTTGGAACAGTATTATTCCGTTCAAAAGATCCTCGATAAACACGGCGTGGTATGGAAAGCCATATTAGAGGATTATAGCACCGCTTCAGCCGACGGAAGATTAAAGGTGAACATAATGCTTTCTGTTGCCGAGAACGAGGCGGACCGCACCTCAGAGCGTATCAAATTCGTATTCCAATCTAAAGTAATGCGTAAGGAAGCGATCTTCGCAAACCACAGCACTCCCTTCGGTTACAAGGTGATTGAGATTGACGGAATAAATAGAGTTGTTAAAAACGAAGAACACAGAGAAGCCGTAGAATTCTTTTTCTCCAATGCATCGATATCATCAATAAGACAAGCCACGCTTATGACAAATGAAAAGTTCAATCTAAAACGAGATTATAAAGATTATCTGAAAATGTGCTATAACGATTTTTATACAGGAACATATAAAGGCGTTGAAAATTACTGCGAACCGTACCTAACGCCCCAGCAGTTTCAAGAGCTAAGCAAACCGAAAACAGCAAGACAGCCACAGGGCAATAGAGTGTATCTGTTTTCCGGTCTTATCACTTGCCCCAAATGTGGTCGCAATATGGTAGCAAAGTCTAATAATCACCATAGCAACAAAGAAATAGAATATCATTCCTATCGTTGCCCAAATTCTATCTCTAAACTTTGCAATACATCGGGTATAAGCGAGAAGCGTGTTGAAAAATATGTTCTCGAAAACACAAGCAAGGAGCTTGAAAAATTCATCTTGAGCCACGAGGTGGCACAGTCAAAACCCAAGCAAAGATCCGACGTTGCAAAGCTTAAAGAACAGCTCCGCCGAGTGAACGTGTCATATCACGCTGGGAATATGGAAGATGCGGAATACCTTGCGGAAACAAAGCGCATTAAGACTATGATAGAGAAAGCGACCAAATTGGAAAATGCTGACTCCCCTGTTGATATCGAAGCGTTAAAAGATTTTCTCAACTCAGGCTTTGAAAAGATTTACGACTCGCTTGGCAAAGAAGAGCAGCAAAGGCTGTGGCGGTCAATCATTGACGAGCTGATTTATGACGGACACGATATTGTAGGAATCAAATTTAGAACTTAATTTTTTTTGCTCATTATGGGTACTAACGAGGGGTAACCCGTTAGACACACCCCACATTAATACCAACAGTAAAGCCCCCTAATTAAAGGGGGCTTTTGTTTTACTTGCCGAAATAGGCAATATAATCGGGATCGTCTTTCACGCTCTCGTATTCTATGCCAAGCAAGAATAAATATTCCTTGTAGCTATTGCACACAGAATTGAGATATCTTTCTATTTTCTCTCTGCGTGAGCCGTTAATCGATTTTCCGTCTTGGTCTTTGTCAGCTTTGATATTATCCATTTCGACCGTTGCCGTTATATACAGCTTCGTATTGATGCCGAACTGTTCAGCTTCAATAGAATCCTCGTCCTCGTAGGTCGGAGCGCCTATACGCTGTAACGTGCGTTCAAGCGCTCTTTCCCTTGCGACGTTTTTAGCCGCCGTCAATATCTCAGCCTTGTCATCCGTTGACATATTGCTCGACATTGTTTCCTCTACTATTTCCCAATAGAGTCTTAAATAGTCGGTCTGATACTCAACGTACTGCACGTCTGAAAGATCGTGTTTTTCGCCTTTGCCGTCTTTTACTTCGCCTTGCATTACAGAAGGTAGATACTCCGTACTGCCCGTTTCAATACAAACGGCTTCAACGGCTTTCTGCCACTCCGTCTTGTACTCTCCGTCAATGCCCTTTTGATACTCTCGTATCATATCCAGCACGAGCTGGCGTGTACCCCTTGCCGCAGTAGACTTGGAATCTTCTTTAGCCTTGCCGTAATACGTTCCGTAGAACTCGGTCATAAAGCTGTCCCATTTTGCCGCTATCGCCTTTTCCGTGTTATTGGGGTCGCTGTTCTTTGCCCGTTCGGTCGTATCCGCACGGTCATAAAGCCAATTCACGAGATCGGTGGAGTATTGGTTGTCTTTTACGTAGGTGTTGCCAACACCGAGAGTCCAATCTCGATTTTTCTCGCCGACGGGGAATAATGCTTTTTGAGTTTTTTGGAAACCACCAAACCACTGTTGAAGGACGTAGTCAACCTTTTCAGGACTCCAACCGAACGCTTGACCGAGCCAATACGCGATTTTGCTTGTTCGGTCTGTGTATTGGAATTTCGACTCAAGGTTTTGCAAGCCGCTCGCCACAATCGGTCTACCCAAGAAGTCGCGGTTAGCCGCAAGAGCAACAAAAGCCCCGAGCAAAGCCACGCTACTTGGTATATTATTTCCAATTGCTACATCTGCGCCCAGCATAGGTATTTGTGCCAAATCGTTAATGATCGGAGGGAGGAAGTTTTCCGATGCATAGGTGTAAAACTCGTCAAATGCGTGATCGTTTTCACCGATTACATATTCCAAACAACGTTCAAAGAATGAACTTAATACGCCTATTTCTCTCGGCTTAGGTGTGGCAAAATATTTGCCATCACCAATAGGAAATACCCAATAACTATTTTTTGTGTAGGTCGAAAGCTGTTCGTAATCTTCTTCTTTTTCATCGTCGCTATAGTTAATAACGTGATGTATTATGGCGAGTGCGGCATTAACCGCCACATAAGATATTACACGCCCTCTGATCGCTTTTTTGCGTTCGGGTTTTCCCGCAAGCTCCTCCACGGTTATCCAACGACGGAACTTGTCAAGTCCCTGCACGCTTGCGTTGAAGAAAGGCACACCCATATTTACAAATTGGGACAATTCGCCACCTCTGCGGAAGTTGGTCGTTACATCCATAGCTTCATAAAAAGCTTCTTGCGGCGTCATACCCGCTTCTCGCATCATCTTGTAAGTCGCAAATCTCGGTCCCGCTTCTATCAAGTCGGAGGCATAGCCGAGTAATTCAATGGGATTGGCATACTTTGCGGCTTTTTTCAGCTTCTTATCGCTCATTTGGCGAGCCAATTCCTTACGCATATCCCTTGTAAGTTTACGGTCTGCGGTGTATGCTGACGTTTTACCGCCGCCCATCGCAAGGAACTCCTTGTATAAGGGACTGGCACTATCGACTTTGAATTTGTTTAGATATGCCGAGCCTACGCCCTTTGCCATATGGATAACGTTTTTGTCCTTTGAGTAAGTGTAGAACGTGGCAAAGTCGCGAGGAAGGTTTGAGAATAGCGACCAACCGAGGTTTAGTCCTGTGGCGGTAGCCGTTACAAATCGCGTTGCAACAGCAAAAGCATACAAAACAGCATTCATTGTTTTAGGCGAAAGGCTCGTCAAGCTCTTAAACAACTGAGGGTCGTTAATCTTCCAAGCCTGCGGCGTGCCGTTTTTCAATACCGTAATAACGGTATCTTTCGCGTGTCCTCTGCCGTACTGGAACAAGATATCGTCAAGGTTGTTTACAACGCCCTCGGCTTTCTCCTTGCTCTTTTCGTCGAGGTCGCTTTCTTCGAGCCAATTGGTCAACTGATCTTTAACGCCTGTCATATCCATTTTTGCAACGGACAAAGGCATAGGCACTTTTTCAAGGATCGTGGCATCTGCACCGAGCTTTTCCGCGCTGTCGGCAATGGCAAGCATTACGTTGTTTCTCACGCCCGCATTTACCATTTTAACGATATTGTCTATAAGGTTATCTACGGGGTTGTAAATATCCTGTCCACCGCCCTTTGCCTTTTTAACGGTGCTGTTTTGGTTTGCAAAACCTCTCTTTGCTCCGTAATTGTTCTTGCCTTTTTCAACCGCACGATTGAACGGAACGTAGTATTCCCAGCGCTTTCCCCAGCTTTCAAGCATCGATGCAGAGATCAGTCCCGTATTGACGCCCCACGTCTTATAGAATTTCTTAATAAAGTCGTAAAGCCTTTCCGACACTTCCGCAAACTGAGGATACTGCGTTTCAAGCTCTGCTTGTCGGCGCTCCATAAATGCCGTGCTGTTCTTCCTATCGTCCGCGAATACTCGCATACCCTCTTTGAGTCGTTCGGGACCGTGCTTTACCACAAGGTATTCACCGAACAAACGATATTCTTCTTTATTGTTCAGATCTATGCCGTGTAGAACGGTTTTCAGTCCGGCAGAAACATATTGTCCGTTTTTGTCGGTCAAATCGCCTGTGATAATCTGTCCCGCCATTGCATCGGAATACGCCGCGTTGCTCGCAAGCATATAGGCGTTGCTTCCCGTAGCTCTGTCAAAGAGTCTGATAGAGTGAATGCGATCAACCGTTGTCTGATATATGGCGCTTGCCGTGTCCTCCAGCTTTTCCACGGGAGTACGCAGGTCAATACCGCCCTCCTCGCGGAGTCTGATAGAGCTTGTCGCTGTGTCCGCATCAAGAGAATAGTATGCATTCACATCGTCTGCGAGCTGTTCAAATCTTGCAAGGTCTTTAGCTGTGAAGCATTTGAGGAAGAAGTCAGTAAACAACGGATAGTCAATAGCTGCCGTCTCGCGGTTTTGCAAGAAACGTCTGATATACTCCGCTACACCCTCGCGTATCAACTGCTCGTCGCTGTATTTCTCCGTAGCTACTGCCTCAAGGTGAGACTTAAGCTCCGTTGTCATTTCTTCGGTCAACTGCTCCTTAATGCCGAATGTTCTCTCAAAGTGATGTCCCAACTCGTGAGAAACAACGGGAAGGTTGTTAGCGATCTTCGTCTTTATGCCGCCGCTCTTAACGTCATACTGACCGAGAACGCCCTTTCCGCGAATATGACCCGTAGTAATGTTGATACCGAAGTCGTGTTCGATTTCCGCAATGATCATGGACAAGCTCTTAGGCTTCTTGTTTTCGCCCACGCGAGACGTTGACCACATAGAATCGGGTTCAGCTTCGCCCTCGATAAAGGAGTCTGTATCATCATCCTCCTCGCCCACAACAACCTCACTCATATCAACCTCGGAAACGTTAATGCCGAGCTGTGTGTCGATATCGTTCAGTTTTGTCTGCAATTCGTCAAGCGCTTTTGCTTGCGGAAATTCTGCTTCAACTTCCTTTTTCAAGGTTTCGATTTCGGACTTGTAATTCTTTGCTGAAGCTTTTGCCGTTTCAAGTCCGCTCGGTATCTTTTCTACAGCATTGATAATTCTCGTAATGTTACCAAGTGAGCTTTCGCCGCCGTCAACGACGTATTCTCTTGCGCCCTTGATAATATACTGTGTGCCTTTGGCTATGGTAGAGCTATAGTACAGATCAAGCCCTTTATAACTACCCACCAACACTCTTGAGCCGTTTCGGGGAGCTTTGCTGATTGCTTTTTCAAGAGCTTTTGCAGCCTCTGCCCTCTCGGTAAACTTTGTTTTTCCGAAAGTTATTTCAAAGTCCTTTGTTTCGTTGGCAGAGATAGTTTTAATATCGGCTTCCGTGTCTGCGATTGTCTGCTCGATCTTGCTTATTGTAGCGGGCAAGCGAGCCAATCTGTCTTTCATATCAAGCTTATCGGTATTGAATTTGTTACGGAGTGATTTGAGCTTATTCAGCTTATCTTCAATCTCTATCTTTTCAAGCAATAAGGGGTTGCCCGATGCGATCGCTTTTGCTTCTCTCGCTGTAAGCTGGAAGTCGCTCATTTCTTCAAGCTCCTCAACCGTACCGCCCGACAACGCTTGATTGATAAACGCCGCTTTTCTCTCCTGCATCTGCCATTGATAGCTGTCGTAGGATTTTTCCTGTATGTAACGATAAATGCGAATGTCTTTGTTCTCGTTGCCAAAACGGATAATTCTACCTTCTCGCTGTTCAATGTCTGACGGTCTGTAAGGTACGGTCATATGGTGCAACGCAACAGCCTTGTTCTGTGCGTTCATACCCTCGCCCATTACAGCCGTAGAGCCTATAAGCACTCTTATTTCGCCCGTGTTTACTCTCGCGCTCAGCTCGGCTTTGTCCTCAAAGTCCTGTGCTACCGCGATTTCCTCTCTCGGAATACCGCCCGCAACAAGTCTATTGATCAAATCGCCGTAAACGTGGAGATTATATTTTTTGCCCGGATCTTCTCTTACACCTACGTCGCAGAATACAAACTGTGTGCCTTTTCGGTCATTGCTGTCGTTGTACTCCTTAATAACCTTTTCCGCAACTCGCACTATTCTGCTGTTGGGTAAATTCAGCTCGTCTCTTGTGTACTTGCCGCCGAAATAAGACTCAACAAAGCGGAGATCCACCGCCGCCATTTGTCCCGCCGTCGTTACCTCAAGCATATTGTGCTGTGCGTTCTGCCCGCTACGTCTGATTTCGTCAATCATTTCATCAACAATATCAAGGAACTCCTCTTGAATATCGTTCGATTCGTTGATAACGTCAATTCTTTCGGCTTTCGGCAACTCTTGAATAACGTCGCCTGTCTTGAGAATGTCAGCCATTCGTCTGAACTGCTCAACCATTTGGGCAACGTTCTTGAATTTGGAGAATCGCTCTTTCATTCTAAACTTTCTGCCCGACGGGTCTACCTCTGCTTGGTTGACAATAGAGCCAAACATAGAAGCCCACGCATCAAACGATGCTATTCCCGAATCTGCCAATATGTCGGGTCTTAAGAACCTTATCATATTGTAGATTTCTGACATCGAGTTTGTAATAGGCGTTGCTGTGCCGAATGTAATTCTGCCGTTATTTCTGTTCAGATAGTCGGTTATCATAAACATATTTTCGGCGCGGCTTGCTCTCGTTTTGTTGTTGCTCTGATTTACGGAAACGCCCGCAACTCTACTGAGCTTTGAATAGAACGGCAAGTTTTTGAAATTGTGAGCTTCATCGACAAACAAGCTGTCAACGCCAAGCTCCTCAAAAGTGTTGCCTATGTCCTTTGCGGACTCGGTGATCGCCTTTAGCTTTTCTTCAAGGCGTTTCTTTTGTGTTTCAAGCTGTCGGATAAATCTGCTGTCAACGTTCTTTCCGCTGTCTTGCTGTGCCATTATCATAACTTCCTCAAGCTCTGCAAGCTGATTGGTTACAAACGCTGTCTTTGTGTCGTCCGACACGTCAAGCATACCGAAAGAAGAATGAGGAATAACAACTATATCAAAGTCATTCGCCGCAACTTGAGCATAGAAACGCTGTCTCTGAGAAGCGTTCGCGCCCTTTTCAAGCATAATAACCTTTGCCGAAGGATACATTTTCAGAATGTCGTTTCTGAAGTCAGCAACCTTGTGGTTAGGAACAACCATCATATTTTTCTTGGCTATTCCCATTCGCTTAAGCTCCATAGCTATAGCGATCATTTCAGCGGTTTTACCCGTACCAACGCCGTGAGCGAGGAGAGTATTGCCGTTGAATATAGCTCTTGCTACTGCTCGCTTTTGGTAGTCTCGGAGCTTGAATGTGTCTGTAAGTCCGTCAAAAGTAAGATATTTTGAAAGCTCGGAAAAGTCCATATTTCTATGAGAGTTAAATTTCTCATTGAAAGTGGTTACCAATTCCTGTCTGCGTTTAGCATCCTTAAAGCACCATTCCTCAAACGCCGCCTTAATGTCCTCCGCTTTCTGCTGCGCGGCTCTTGTCTCGCCAACAAGCACAACGCCTTCGCTATCCTTAACGACGATTTTACGCATATTAAGAGCTTTTTCGGCAAGCTTTATAGCATCTATATACTTTGTGCCGTATTTGTGGGTCATAAGGGTAGTATCGCCCCACGTATCGCCCGATATGGTCCAAGTACCCGTCGTTGGGTCGTAGCTTACTGTAGGCTTGCGGTAGAGGTGGAGTGTTTCCGACAAGAAGTCAGCAACGTAGTTAGACGAGATCCACGGAGAGCCAAACTGCGGTGTGATGTTCTTCGCGGGAATATCCTCGGGCATAACGTCTTTGAGCATCTGCTCGTTTTTCTCAAAGCCTTTTTTGCCCTTAACCGCTTCGTATTTTTCGCGGACGTTGCCCGATAAATAAACCTCGTTAAGCTCGTACGTTCCGTCGGGAGTAAATACGATCCTGTCCTCTAACTGCTTGATTACCTCAGGAGCGGACAAGCCTGTAAGTTCGGATATTCGTCCTATGCTCACACCGCCCGATTCACCGATTGAAATACTCAAAGCATCGAGTGCGCTGTCAGCCTTTTTCGGCTTTCTCTTGCCGAGTGTGTCCTTTGTGAACATTTCGGACTTGATGATTGATTTTGTCTTGGTGTCGTACACTTCAAGTCCCGACAGCTTAACAAAATCGTTGTCAGCAGAAAGAACCTTTTTGTTCTTCTCCAAAGTGCCGTACTTCTTAACAAAGCCGTCGTAGCGAGTGTTAAGCTCTTTTCTGCGGCTCTCAATCACATCTACCCCTGCATCTGCCAAAGTGCTGTCAATAAGAGCTTGGTATGCCGTATTAAGCTGGATATATGCCTTTGCAACGTCGGCACTTTTGCCACTCAACTGCTTTACGTCGCCCGTCTGTGCGTCGATGTACTCAACTGTTCCGTTTTCCTTTACAGTAAAGGTCTGCACAGCCGCAGTATTCTCCGTAACGTCAACACTTCCAACCGTCTGCGCTCCACTTAATAAGCCTTTGGGGAGCTTCTTTATCGCTTTGGCAAGCTGTTCAGCTACATCTCCTGTCGCTTTTACGTCAAGATCGTACTTTTTACTGAGGTAATTCCACTTCTCCGTAAGCTGTCCGATAATGTTTTCGGGGTGATTTACAAAGTATTCGTTGATAGAAAAGTCCTCGCCCCTAACATCCACGGTACCCAAGTTTGTAAATCTTTCACCGCCCGGGGTTGTAGACTTCTGCATAATGATAAGGTCGGTCACAACGTTTGCACTCGCACTCTTGGTAAATACGCTTGAAGGCAAACGATAAGCCGCTATGAGTTTGCCTTGTCTTGCAAGCTCTGCCCTCGTTCTTTGGTCAATCTTGTCAAGCGTTCCGCGTGATGTTAAGAACACCATTACGCCGCCGTCGTTCAGCTTGTCCATAGCTTTAACGAAGAAATAGTCGTGTATCAAGTATTTGTTGTTCTTGTACTTATACTTAACCTCGCCAAAGGGAACGTTACCGATAATAAGATCAAACGCACCGTCCTTGTATGCCACGTCTTGGAATGGCGATATTTCGATTTTCGCACTCGGGTACAAATGTTGTGCAATTCTTCCCGATATGGTGTCTATCTCTACGCCAAACAAAGAGGAATTGCCCTTGATTGACTTTGGCATTCTTCCGAAGAAGTTACCAACACCCATTGACGGCTCAAGAATATTGCCGCCCTCAAAGCCCAAATGTTCAAGCGCTTTATACACTCCGTCAATAATGTTTGTCGGTGTAAAATAAGCGTCGTTTACTGTGCTCTGTGCGGCAGAGATTTCCTCTGCGGTCATTATCTCTTTGAGCTGATCTCTATAACGCCAAAATGCGTTTGCAAGACCGCCCCAGCCCTTAAACCTTGCGAGTATACCCTGCTGTGCTTTCGTGGGCGCTTTGCCGCTTTTTTCAAGCTCCTGTAATACTTTAATAGCGGCAAGGTTGTCGTCAATGCTCGGTGCTTTGGTGTCAAGCTCCTCGGCTACCGCCTTTGTGATAGAAAAGTCTTTCGCTTTTAACTCATCGACATTATCATTTCCACGAGTTCCGACTCCGCTATCTCCATTGCCGTTGTCTGATTCTCGTACTCCGTTGTCGTTACTTCCGCTGTTGTCTGATCTTTCGGCAGACGATCCCGCTTCAGAACTTTGTACATTCCTTCCATTCTCGCCAGTGCCATTTTCGCCAAGCTGTCTATCCTCTGCTCCAACGTTCCGTTCTTCTTCAGCTTTCGGTACAGACTCGGATTGTCGTACTTCATTATCGTTGTTGCTTTCTCCGCCCAATATTCCTTTGTGAACATCGTTTATTTCTCCTTTGTTTGAAAAGTTCTTACGTTCTGCCTTAAACTGCTCGTGTATGGCTGAAAGCTCTTTGATATACTCGTCAAAGTTATTAAAAGCATCAGGAATCCAGCCGTAATCATATTCAGCACTTTCGATAATTCCGCCTTTCCAAAGACCGTACACAAAAGCATTAAGTTCATCCAAGTACTTGATACTCTGTTCCTCGTCCAAACTCCCCAAGTCTAAAAGATTAATTTTTGTGTGTTCGTAGAGTTTATCATCAAGGCGTGCAGCTTCATTACTGCGAAAGTTTAGTTTGTTCAAAGTATCGTCAATAAAGTCCACATAAAGTCGGAAATTATGCTGCTTCATTGCGTGAGTTGCTTCGTGTGGAAGAAGCGTAGGCACGGTATCCTCGTGAATGCTTTCGGAAACATACACTTCTCCGTTATAGGTGGTTGCGGGGGCTTTACGTTTCCAAGCATCAGCCTTGATAATATGACATTTAATGCCATACTCCTTGAAGAAGGCTTGCTGTGCATTGTACAGTTCAGAGCCTTCAACAGGAGCGATACGATTCGCCTTGTCGGTGAGCCACGAAGTACCACTTACTTCTCGTTGTTCTCCAATGTCTCTCCTATCAATGCTGTGAAGTTGTCGGCTTTCATTCGCTTCTTCCACAGTTTCCTGTACGCTGGATCCGTCGCCATTCTCTGATTGATTCTCTCCCTCGTTTCCAGATATGCTTGCTTCTGTTCCTCTGTGAGTATTAATTTCTTCTGCTCCGACATTAGTGTTCTCCTCCTTTGTATCGTTTCTGCCGTTACGCTTGTCTATTTCTGCCCATATAGCAGTAGCTTTTTCAACGGCTTCTTCTTCAGTTATTCCCGTTCTTTCTTGTATAACCTTTGCCGCTTTTTCCACTCTTTCGTCGGTTTCAGCGGTTTTACTTGCTGGTAACTTGCTGGTAACTTGCACACCGTACTCGCCCGTATTTACGAGATCGCGTAGGTGTTCGTCAACCTCACTCCACGAGAATACACGAACATTGCCCTTGTAATTGTCTATCTTAAGCCCCTTTGCATCGTGTGAGGTGTAACCTCTCGTGCCGTCGGCAAGGGTGATAGTCTGCCCGCCAATTCCATATTCTTTCTTAAGGAACTCTATCGCTTCGGCTTTGCTCGGGTTTCCGCTGTAGAACTCGGCAACACGCTGTTTGCCGTCCACAAATCCCGTACCCAATTTAAGCACGTTGTCAAATTCGGTCTCGGGTGTGGGTTTGACGCTCGCCTGTTCACTTACATTATATTGCTTTTCTACCGCGTTTTCGTTAACATTTTGTAAATTTTTCTCGGAGGGCATATTTTTTATATGCTCCATACGACCCGCGGTGTATGCTTCTTCCTGTGCTTCGGTTGTAAGGTTTACTTGTTCTCTCGGCACGTTCTGTCTGCCCGCATCAAACGCCGCCTTGTTCGCGTTCTCGTCGGCAATTGCCTTTTCCCTCGCGGTTTCCTCTAAAACGCTCTGCAATTCCGTATCGCTCATATAGGGATTTTCGGGCGTTTTAAGCGTTGTTTCCTCAATGGCGGGTGTTTGTTCGTCGTCGCTCTCAAATGTTACTTGTGGCTCGGTTTTGCTCGTCTGCGTGCCGTTTCTCTCGTTCACAACGTCCATAGCCGCCTTTTCAAGCGTGTCGGGTTCGGCTTGGGTCTGTTTGTTCTGATTTTCAACCACTATCGTCGTTACAGCCTTGCCAATTTCAACGTCGCTGATTTTCTCGCCCGCTTCTTGCTTTTCCTGTAACTGTGTTGCGATCTTGTGTGATTCGCTTTCGGGAGCAGATTCAAGCCCCGCCTTGATAACCTCGTCAACCTTAGAGGAGAATGCCGTGCCGATTTCTTTATAGTTTTTGTTATTAACGGCATTTTGGAGTTTTCTGTTCGCAATGCTGGTCGTGATATTGTATGTTGCAGAAGGTACGTTCATTGCACCGAACGAAAGTGTAGAAGACAGTGCAGTTTCGCCAAGTCTCTTGCCGATCTCCCCGGCATTGTACGCCCATTCGCCTTTGTCAAATCGACTTGCAAGCGATGTTCCGCCAATGGTAACAAGTTCCTGCACCAATTCCTGTCCCGTTTCCTTCGCTACGCTGATACCTCTCTTAGCCAATTCCTTTAGGATAGTTTTCAGCACGGTATCGGACGCACCGCTTTTGTTGAGTATTTTGAAGCCTTTTACCAATTCGTCAACCTGCATCACCTCAAGCGCCGCATTAACTCCACCAACGCCAAGCGCAATTGCTTTGGCAGTAGGCTCGGAAACGCCAAGTTCAAGCATTTCGTTATAGGCGTGTCCAGCTTCAATTTCAAGTGCATTTGCCGCCGCAGATGATGTATAACCAGCTCCCAAGCCAACCAACGCCGCCGCGGGAAGCGTAACCACTTCCTCTGGCAATGCTACTTGCGGTCCCGCCTGTCCAGCCGCACCAGCGGCAAGCATCGCCGTACCAGCTCCCGCCACCATCATTTTGGCAGTGTCGGGATCTCTTAACGTATACCACTGCTGACCAAGCTGTTCCATAGCTCCCGAAATGGCTTTTTCATACCATTTGTCAGTTTCAAACTGATACTTGTCTTGAGCCAATGTTTCCTTGATCGCATCTGCCGAGTTTGCTTCTCCAAACATACTTTTGTATGTTTCCACGCCATAGAGTGAGTTTTGATAGCCACGGGAAAACGAATTTGCAAATAAATCTTTCCAAGTAGCATCACGCAGAGGAAGCGAGCCGTTCTCCAAAAAATAACTATAATCGTCGGGTGTTTCAAACTGATTCCAAAACTCTCCCGCCGACTCAAACGTGGAAATGCTGTCGTTAAGCGATTTATATGTTTCCTCGTCTAACGTGTTGCGGTTTGTCTCAGTCCACGCCTTAATTGATTTCGCTCTTGAGCTTAAATCTTTCCAAGTATTATAGCCGTTTTCATCGGCTTTTGTGTTGCTGAGAAAGTTGCCCGCGTCTGCAAAGAAGGTGTTGATATACTCGCCGTTTACGTTCAGTCCTCTTTCCTGTTCGTAACGATCTCGGAAGCTACTGCTCGAAGAAACAGGGGTGTTGCCCTGTTTCTCCTTTTCGTTGTTGTATCTATCCTTAAATACGCCCATAATTAAGCCTCCTTACCATCCAAAGAGTGTCCCATTTGCAATACCAAGCTTTTGCTGCAATTCCTGAATAAGATTTGTCGCTTCAGATTTTTTCATATTTTCTGCAACCAATTTATTTCTGAGTTCGTTAAGCGTCATACTTTCACCGTTTGGAGCTATTACAACTGCGTTTCTGTCAATTCCAAACAGATTTCCGCCGCCTGTGCCGCCTTTGATGGCGTCAGTATCAACTTCCCAGCCTTTAGTGCTCTTTACCATTTCGCTGTATGTATCCTTCTCGTTGTAGTCCACATAGTTAGAATACAATTTGTCGCCTTCGTCAACTCCTATCTCGCCAGAATCAACAAGACCGGCAATATAAGAGAAAAGCTCGTTGTTGTTTGTAATCGAAGCGGCTTTGTTCTTGATCTCATCGGTAATGCCCTTATAGCCGTTATTGTCATTATCGTCAAAATCGTATTTCGGAGTGCTGTTATCTTCGTCTTTAGCTGCAGACTGTTCGTTTGCGTCCCATTCCTTGTTCGTCCAATAATCTTTATAGGCGAAATCTCGATCGTCTACGGCTTTGTTATAATTGAACGATGTTTCCCAATTGCCCTGATTTACCGCATCCGTGAACGCTCCGTAAGCAAAGTCCTTGTCTGCTCTCCAGTCGTTCATCGTGTCTC
Organism: Clostridia bacterium; assembly: GCA_017628755.1. Classification (GTDB taxonomy): domain Bacteria; phylum Bacillota; class Clostridia; order Oscillospirales; family CAG-272; genus CAG-390. The sequence continues at coordinate 37,037 of JAGBYM010000008.1, forward strand.
GGAATCGGTCGTACTGCCGATCGTCCATGCCCGTGAGAATACCCAAGTCCTCCACCTTGCTTTCCTTGTCCTGTAAATACATTTCATAGGCAAGCTGATACAGTTCGGGAATCCTGTCGTTGAGCTGTGAAGCGTAATAGTTCCTCGCTTGCTGTGCCGCCGCTATAGCGTATGTGTTCATACCGCCAGCGCCCGCCGCCGCTTCCGCGAGTGTTTCTCTCATAGCTCTGTCGCCCTCTCGGTTGTACATTGTCTTGAATTGAGCGTACAACGGGTCGTTCTCGGCGTTATAGGAGAAGTCCTCGCGTGTCAGTATCTCGTTGAGCAAGGCGTCAATCTGAGGATCGTATTTGCCAGTGTAGGTGGGCTGTTCGTTGTTTTTGTTGTAGTTTTCATCCCACGAGAGAATGTCATTTGCGCTAAGTCCCGTGGAGGCAGAAGTCGGCGCTACTTCGGAATATGCATTCATTAAAGCTTCTATCTGTGCTAACGCTTCTGCGGACAAGCCCGCATCGTCAGAAGTGCCAAGCGGAGTATATGTGTTTTCTGTTACGGCTGACGTACTTGTCGGTGTGCTCGTGGCAGATGTGCCGTTGTTGATAATGCCCATTTGGTTGTTCTTCAACGGCGCTCTTATGTTTCCGATATCTCCGTCGGCTGTAGCCTGATACATATTGTCGTTCAGCGCGTTTTTCGTAGGTATAGCTGTGCCAGCACCGCCATACGACGCCTTAGCTTGAGCGAGTGTCTGCAATTGATTTTTCGCCCATGTCTGCTCGCCCGCGTTGCCTGTCTTGATTAGATTATTAAGGTGTTTTTCTTTGTCGTCCCAATCTGTATTTTTGTTGTAAGACATAATTAAATCCCCCCCCTTTACCATTACTCACCGCCATTGGTGAGATGTGAATGCTCGGTGATTACTAACTCTCCCGAGTCGTTTAGATATAACATTGGTTTGCCTTCCGCGCCCTTGAGAGTGAACTCAAATTTTTTGTCCGAGTTTGTGCCTACGGAGAACACTTCGCCCTTTGCTCCTGTCAGCTTCATATAAGAGCCTATGACTGCGTTTCCCGAAGCAGACGAAATAACCGTATGGTCCGTGTCGATCTCGTCTATGTTTCGGCTGTCAAGGTGGAGCAGAACGTATTCCAATTGCTCTTGGAGATACCGAACGTGGTTGCACAGTTTGTTTATTGCTTCTTGCGGATTTGCTGGATCAATCTTCGGCAACGAATTTGAGAATATAGCCATTAAACATCACTCCCTACTGTAAATTCACGGCTGAATGACTTGATTGTGCATTCGCCCCCGCCGCGTAGCCGTATATCAATGCTGTCGCACCTCGTCGGCATTATCGGTATGCTGACCGTCTTTGCCTTTTCGTTGTGCGTTGTGTAAACCTGTCGCCACTGCGGATCGTTATCCGTCTTTATGTCAAGCGCAAGCCACGCCCCCGCTGACAAGTCCATACGCAAGTGGAATTTTGAATATCCTTTGCGTTCGTTAATTGTTTCGTGCATCGTGGCAAACGTAGCACCCCACTCAATATCCGTGCGATCTGCAGTTTTATCTATGTAGTATAAGCCGCCCTCGGAATCAACGTAGTGTACGCTTCCGTCATAGAATGCCATATCAACGGCGTGGGTATCGTCCTCGCGTAGCCAAATGTTTTTTGCCACGTCATAAGCAAACAGGCTGTAGTTGTCCCCCTGCTTCATTGATATGTAGTAGGTTTCGCCGTCGCAACACGCCACAGCATCCGAATATCGCTTGTTGCCAAGCTTTTCGCTGAGAAGCTCGGGTACACCGCCCGTATAAGAATAAATGCCGCCTACGCCCTTATATAAGAGCTGTTCGTTTACGATGTGCATACTTCTTTCGCTTCCCTTCTGTACTCCGTAAACGTTCGCGGTGTGGATTTGGAAATTGCTCGGCTTTGTTCCGTACAGCTTGTGTACCGTGTTCTCCTTGAAAAAGCAAATGTGTGAGGAGTATGGAATACAGCCAGTAAATTCGCCCTCGCTACCAACCTCTATCTCGTAGCTGTTGTCTGCCAAGCCGTCAAGCACTGCAAAATTGAGAGGATCAGAAAACTTACTGCCGTAAATCTTGTTTCCGTGCGTTCCCCAAAGTCTATAATTGCTCTCGCAAATAAAGTCAAGGTCGGGAATCTCACGCTTGATCGTTACCTCTCCGCTTTCCGTTCCTGCCGCAAATGAGTTTTCGTAAAACGTAAGCGCCTTGCCGGAAACGCTATCGATGATTATGGTTTGGTTGTTTTCCGCTTTGGAACACCCCGTGATCTTTACCGCATCGCCCTCTCGGAATTTGAAATCATCGCCCGTTGTGGTGATAGTCGAATCGGTAAACACAAGCCCCGTAGCCGTGTATGTTTCTTCCATACTGCCAAATTCGCCGTCAGAATCATCGTCTGTCGGCACTTTGTAATACTTCTTGTCGGGGAATATTACAATATAATTGCCTATTGTGGCGGTCTGTTTCTTGCCCGCCTTTACTGTTCCTACCTCTTTGTTGCCGTATAATACCTTTGTTTCGTCTATGAGGAGCAATTTACCCTTAGCGTGCAAGGTGGAAGGGGCTGTATATTGCCCCTTCTTTATTCTTGCCGCCCTCTGCGTTATACAAGGATATTTATCCGTGGAAAGATTGTGTGTATCGGCAAATTCGCCGTCTTGCGCTCCCTCTCCGTAGTTGATACCACGAAAGGAAACGTTGTATTTTTTTGAGGTGTTCTGCACCTCTGAAAGAAAAGGTAGCATCATAGCGTTACCTCCTTGTTAGAGAATATAAATGTTGCCGTTTTCGTCTATGTATTGATAAAGACCGTCTTTTTCAATAACTGCCATATCTTCACTCCTTTTTATTCGTATTAAATGCAGGTGTAATAAACACGCGCGTATTTGCCCGATATTGCCTGGTCTATGCTTGCGGATGCGCCCGCTGTGCTAATAGTGTAGAAATGATAATTGCCGCTCTTGGTGCGCGTCCAGTATCCTCTCGCTGTTTCCGCATTGTTTTTGCTTATAAGCTCGGGGTACGCTGCGCCGAGCACCTTGTTCTTCGTTGCGAAAAGCTCGTACGCCTCACCCTCGGGATTAGCCATGTTATATCCGAGCTCTGTCATTGAGGGCAGGAAGA
>JAGBYM010000109.1 GCA_017628755.1 Clostridia bacterium
GCCTTTTCACCGATTGCCCCGGCGAGAAGAGCAGAGCTTACACCGAGTGTGTCGGTCTCGCGTGCGGCATAGATATCTACGGGAAGAACGCGGTCGGCAGTGGAAAGTGCCGAGACAAAATCATCCCAGAGTGCGGCGGTGCGGCTGTAGGTGTGAGGCTGATAGATGCAGAAAAGTCTGCCAAATCCCATGTCGCGGAAGCCCTGAAGGGTTACTGCGATCTCTGTGGGATGATGAGCATAGTCGTCGTAAACGTCAACGTCATTCCACTTGCCCTTGTATTCCATACGTCTGCCCGCACCGAGATAGTGGGAAAGTCCCTCTGCAACCGTAGCGGCGTCGAGACCGCAGATCATCGCGGCGGCAAAAGCGGCAAGAGCGTTGTAAACGTTGTGCTTTCCGGGTACAGAGAGCGTGATGTGAGCGGCAAAATTGCCTCTGAAATATACGTCAAAGGAAGCCATTCCCGAAATGTACTCGATGTTGTACGCGGTATAGTCGCATCCCTCGGAAAGGCCGAAGGTGACGAGAGTGCCGACGTATCCCGCCATAGCGAGACGGACGTTGTCGTCATCGCCGTTAACGACAGCGTAGCCCGCGGGACCCGTGATAGCGGCGTAATCCGAGAATGAACGGCGAATCTGCGTGATGCTCTTGAAGTAATCGACGTGATCAAGCTCAATATTCAGAATTATTGCGACGTTGGGATTGAAATCGAGGAAGGAATCCATATATTCGCAAGCCTCGAAGATGAAATTATCCTCACCGCCGATTCGGTATGCTCCGCCCATTTCGGCAAGTGTCGCGCCCGAAAGAACTGTAGGATCGCCCTCCGCATGCATGAAGGAGAGGGCGCACATGGAAGTGCATGTGCTCTTCCCGTGCATACCCGAAACGCCGACGCGGTAGCGGTAACCCGTCATGATGTAGCCGAGGAAGTCGGCGCGCGAAATGCAGGGGATTCCCCTTGCGATTGCGGCGTTGTACTCGGGATTGTCGGAAGCTATGGCAACAGTATAAACGACGGCGTCGTATCCGTCGATGTGGCTTGCTTCGTGAGAATAAAAGATCTCGATTCCGGCATCGCAAAGCTTATCGGTAAGAGCGGTCTGCATCTGATCCGAGCCGCCTACGCGGTATCCGCGGATGTGCGAGATATGCGCCAGCGAGGACATATTAATGCCGCCGATGCCGATAAAGTAGATGCTTGAGGCGCCCGCAAGCATTTGTGCGATAGCGATGGCGCCGTAATGTGTATTTTCTATAGACATATAAGTCTCCGTTCTGCCGAAAGAGTCGGCTGTTATTGGCTGTAATTAAGCGGGGAACAATTTAATTATCCCCTATTTTTCACAGAAAAATTTATTTTTGTTTGAATAGCCTTCACAAAAATAGTGTATACTATAATTGTAACCTTAAAAATTGAACCCAAGGAGTAACAAAAAATGGAAATCACCGATGTAAAAATCAGAAAACTTTTCGAGGAAGGACCTATGAGAGCGATTGCTTCCGTAACTCTTGATGATCAGCTTGCGGTTCATGACATTAAAGTAATTTCTGCTAGAGAGAAGCTGTTTATCGTAATGCCCAGCCGTAAGAACCCCGATGAGACCTTCAGGGACATCGTTCATCCCATCAATGCAGGTTTCCGTGCGGCTCTTGAAGGTGCTGTTCTCGAAGCTTACCGCGTGGCTCTCGCTAATGCAGAGGCAGAGACCGAGGCTGAGGAGCCCGTAACTGTCTGATAAGAAGCTACATCAAACTACAGATGGCTCTTTGAGCCATCTTTTTTTATTCTTGTCACCCTATCTTTCCGTGAGAGGGAAGGACTTCTCCGTCCTTGAAGGTAAGAAGACCGAAGCTGTGCTCGAGTCCCGAGCCGATGCTTCCCGGATTGAAGACGAGAAGAGGTCGGTCGGTCTTGCCGAGCAAACCGAGATCGGTGCCCTCGGGAATATACTTGCAGAGCGGGACGTGCGTGTGACCGAAAAGTATGATGTCCGCGCCGTCTGCATAAGCGCGTGCTATGATCTTTTCGAGTCCGAATTTGACGTCGTAAAGATGCCCGTGGGTCATGAATATTTTCTTGCCCTCGAATTCAGTCGTGACGAATCTCTGTGGGCGGTAGCGGCGGTCAACTCCGACCCAGCCGTAATACTCGCCGTTTCCTTCAATGAAAACGTATCTGTCACCGCAGTTATCGGGCAGAGAGCGTGAAAGATCGGATGCACCGTCGCCGAGATGGACTGTCAGGTCAGCATCGCGGTTGAGCTCTATTGCCTTGTTCATATATTCGCTTTTTTCATGCGAATCCGAGAAAACGAGTATTTTCCGAGTCATATCTCCCACCTCCCATAAATATACATTATATATTATAACACGAAATTCCTGCTTTGTCTACCTGTTTTTGAAAATTCACCTGCTCAAATTCCGTGCATATACTGTAGAATGACAAGAATAATACGAAATTAGTTTTTTGGCGACAAATATCCGCTATCAGTTCGTCAAACGCCTTGAATGTATTAATATACTATCTTCGGCGTTTTCCTGCTGCTGACAAATATTTGTCAGCCAAAAAATCTCCGACCTGCGAGCCTTAATTTTTAGGTGATTTTTGGTGCGGAGGACGACGAAAGATATTAATCTTACTAGGACGACAATCCGAAAAGCACCAAAAATTAAGGCTCGCGGGCTAGTTCGTATTATTCTTGTCATTCTATAAACTGATTTTGGAGGTATACCGATATGGAATTTGACCGCAACGCGCTTTCGCGCCTTCTTTCCCTGAATGATACACAGCTGAAATTTCTTGTAAACCGCTTTGCTTCTGAATACGGACTCAATCTTGCAAGCTACAACGTAACCGAGGGCGACATCAAGAGTGTACGCCGTGCTCTCGCGAATCTGAGCGATGAACAGCTCCGCGACATCGGAAGCAAAATCTCCGGAGGCAGAAGATGAGCGAGGCACAGCCCGACCTCGGTGCAATGGTGTCAAAGCTGCTCGACAATCCCGATCTGCTCTCGCAGATAGCGTCGACCGTCGGAGTCGATCTGCCGAAAAACGGAGGAGAAAGTCCTCCTCCGCTTCCGGAATCAGCCGCAAAGGAAGCGGGATCTCATCCCGCGGGCGGAGGTATCGGAGGTCTGCTACCGATGCTGACGGCGATAGGTGGGAATTGTTCCCGTAGAACCGCACTTTTGAATGCGCTCAAACCCTTTTGCAACGAGCACAGATGCCGCACCATTGATTATATGATAAGTATTTCCAAACTTTCGGATTCGATTATTCAAAGGAGGGATTGAGATTTGTATTCAAGACAGAACAGAAATCCCCGCGCCGACGTTTCTGTCGACCTGCCCCGTGATTACAGCGGAAGCGCGTTTTCTCCTTTTCAAAATTTCCCACCCGAACCGCACGCCGAATGTCACGAGCCCGAACATAGGGAAGAATGCCGTGAGGAAGAGAAGTGCGAAGAGAAGTGCGAGTGTGCCGTTTGTGAGCAGAAACCGCCGCAAAGCTCATTGCTCGGAGGTCTTTCTGGTCTTCTCGGAGGCAATATCGGACTTGAAGAGCTCTTGCTCCTCGGCGTGATCTTCCTGATCTTTTCGGATGACAGCTTGCGGGATAACGAACTCTTGATCTGCCTTTTGCTGATACTTTTCATTTAAAGAAAAAACGCTGTTCTGCGGAACAGCGTTTTTTCTGTAAAAATATTTTAAAACTTAAAAACAACTCTTGCATTTGTCCACTAATTGTAGTATAATTATTATGTATTTTTATAACTTGCCAAAAAGGCATTTGGGGGTAACATGCATCAGATCGGATTTGATAACGACAAATATCTCAGACTTCAGTCTCAGCATATCAGAGAGAGAATAGACCGCTTCGGCGGAAAGCTTTATCTCGAATTCGGCGGAAAGCTTTATGACGATAACCACGCATCCCGCGTGCTTCCCGGCTTCCAGCCCGACAGTAAGATGAAGATGCTTCTCGAGCTCAAGGACGAGGCAGAGATAGTTATTGTTATAAATGCGGGCGATATTGAAAAGAATAAAAAACGCGGAGACCTCGGTATTACCTATGATGCCGACGTGCTTCGTATTATCGACATCTTCCAGTTCTTTGGACTTTACGTCGGAAGTGTTGTTATGACGATGTACGAATCCCAGCCCGCGGCGCGCGCATTCCGCGCAAAGCTTGAATCTCTCGGAATCCGTGTTTACCGCCACTACCCGATCGAGGGTTATCCCGCAAACGTTGAGCATATCGTGTCCGAGGACGGATACGGCAAGAATGACTTTATCGAGACCGAGCGCAAGCTCGTAGTCGTTACCGCGCCGGGTCCCGGCAGCGGAAAGATGGCAGTCTGCCTCTCGCAGGTATACAACGAAAACCGTCGCGGAGTTCAGGCGGGATACGCAAAGTTCGAGACCTTCCCGATCTGGAATCTTCCTCTTTCACATCCCGTGAATATCGCTTACGAAGCGGCAACCAGCGATCTCAACGATAACAACATGATCGACCATTTCCATCTCGAGGCATACGGCGAAACCACCGTAAACTATAACCGCGATATCGAGATCTATCCCGTACTCGCGGCGACTTTTGAGAAGATCTACGGAAGCTGTCCTTATAAGTCTCCCACGGATATGGGTGTAAATATGGTTGGCAACTGCATAATCGACGATGAAGTTGTCCGCCGTGCCGCAAACCGCGAGATCGTAAGACGCTATTATCAGTCGCTCGTCGCTGTCAGAAAGGGCGAAGAACCCAAGGAGATTGTGTATAAGCACGAGATCCAGATGAAGAAGGCGAAGATTTCGATTGCCGACAGACCCGTTGTTGCCGCGGCTATCGCAAAGCGCGATCAGACAAACGAGCCCGCTGCCGCAATCGAGCTTCCCGACGGACGCATCATCACGGGTAAGACATCCAAGCTTCTCGGCGCGACCTCCGCAATGCTTCTCAACGCCGTCAAGGCTCTTGCCGACATTGACGACGATCAGCATCTCATGCCCCCCGAGATCATCGAGCCTATCCAGCACCTTAAGGTCGAGCATCTCGGAAACCACAATCCCAGACTTCATACCGATGAGGTTCTCATCGCTCTTTCGGTTTGTGCTGTAAATTCCCCCGATGCGGAGAATGCAATAGATCAGCTCGCAAACCTGCGCGGCTGTGACGCACACTCGACCGTAATACTTTCGCACACAGACGAAAATCTTCTCAAAAAGCTCGGGGTCAACATCACCTACGAGCCCTACTACCAGACCAAGACGCTGTATCATAAGAATTAATTTCCCGATATGCGTTGGTCCGGGCACGCAAAAGGATATTTAAATGCACACTAACGAAAATCAAAATCAGCATTCAAACAAAAAAGACGCTCCGCGCCGCCGCCCGCACGATAAAGACCCGATAGACAGACTGATGTCGTCGATGCCTTTTGTAATATTACTTCCGCTCGCACTTATCTTCCTTGAAGTGGTTGTTCATTTTGCGGCATTCAAGGAGATGGATTCATCATTCTTTGTATATTCAACCTTCTTCAGCCTTTCAAGCGGATTGCTAATGGCGATCTTGTGCACGTTTTTCGGTAAAAAAATCAATTATATAATCAGCCTTGTGATCATTGGTGCGGTAACTGTTCTTTGCGCGGTTCAGGTCGTTTATTCTGCCTTCTTTGGCGACTTTTTTCAGCTGACCACGGTTGGATTTGCGGGAAATCTTGCTGATTATATGGATAACACCGTGAAAGTAACCTTGGCAAATATGCACTGGATCCTTCTGCTTTTCTTGCCTTTTATTCTTTTTGCGGTCTTTGGCAGAAGCGTGCTTACGCCAGTGAAGATGGATTGGGCATTGCGCATAGCGTGTGCAGTGTTTGCGGTTTGCTTCTTCTTTATGGGTACTTTGTATATCAACTCTCGCGGAGATGATGACGGAGATAAATATATCTACGGCGAAGGCTTCCTTGTTAAGGATGCAATTTCCAGATTCGGCGTTCTTACCACTGCAAGACTTGAAATTCAGCATAAGCTGTTCGGCGATTCTGCTTTTGAGACTCCTGAAGATACCGTTGTTATCAACAACGATACAACTGCCATTAAGGGTAACGATATCTTTGGTCAGAAAGATCCCGTCACGGATCCGTATGTTCCCGATACTTCAAAAGATCCCGATGAAAGCGGAACGGTTGATCCTCCTGTAACCGGAGGTGACGAAGTCAGCGGTAGTGAAGGCGATACGACGGCAAAGGTAGAACCGCCTAAGCCGCCCGTTGTAGACAGAAGTCCGCAGAGACTCGATATCGACTTTGAAAAGCTCAAAAATGATGCACTTGCGGCAAAAAAGAACAATCTTTACAATGCTCACGTGTATTTTGAAAACCGCGCGGGCACGAATAAACACGAGTATACCGGACTTTTTGAAGGTAAAAATCTGATATATATCACGGTTGAAGCCTGGGCGCCCGCGGCGATCAATGAAAAGCTGACCCCTATTCTTTATAAAATGAAGAACGAGGGATTTGTTTTTGAGAATTATTATAATTCCCTTTGGGGTGGAAGTACTGCTACGGGTGAGTATGCAAATATCACAGGTAATTTCTATTATGACGTAAATTGCTTGAGATACAGCGCAAAGACCTATCAGCCTTTTGCCCTTGGAAATATGCTTGATGCAGAAGGTTACGTGACAAAGGCGTTCCACAATCATAAATACGATTATTACGGAAGAGATATTTCTCATCCGAACTTTGGATACGATTGGTACGGCATCGGAAACTGGAGCGGAGTGACCTTTACCGAAAAATGGCCTAAATCAGACCACGAGCTTGGTCTCAATACGCTTTCCGAACTGCGTACGGACGTGCCGTTCCATCTCTATTATATGACGGTTTCGGGTCACGCATATCAGACCTTTATCGGTAACAGCCAGGCGTCAAAGCACCGCTCTTACGTTACCTCGATCCTCGGCAACGATTATAAGAATCAGGCGTCACTCTCATTTATTTCTTGTCAGTATGAGGTGGAGCTGATGGTTAAGGAACTTTATGAGGAATGTGAACGCCTCGGCATACTTGAGGACACGGTTTTTGTCCTTGCACCTGACCACTTCCCGTACGGACTTACCGAGGATGATAAGGCAAACCAGGCGGCTCTTGCTGAAATGTATGGTATTCCGATTGATAATATCTACAATAATCCTGATCTTTACCGCGCGCCTTTGATCATCTGGTCAGCTTCGATGGATAACCCCGTGAAGGTAGAGAAGGTGTGCTCGGCTCCCGATATTTTACCCACTCTTCTTAATCTGTTCGGACTTGAATATGATTCAAGACTTATCATCGGTCAGGATATTCTTGATGCCAATGCAGAGGGATTCGTTATTCTTAATATGCTGAAATCAAGCCACCACTTTATTACGGATTACGGATTCTTCAATTTCACATCTAAGAAGTTCACTGTTGCGGATGGATATAGTGTTGAACCCGCTGCGCTTGAGCAATATGTCACGCAGATGAGAGATTTTGCTTACAACGTAAGAAAATATTCACCGTATATTCTTGATAACGATTACTATAATATCGTTTTCGGAAATTAACCTATATAACCGCCGCGTCCACGGACGCGGCGGTTATATTATATAATATTAAAAAATATTAAATACTTTTATATACGTATTGACAGAAACGCCTTGAAAATGGTATAATAACCTATAATGGATAATTATGCTTTGAGGTTATTTATGAAAAGAAAAATATTGACATATACCGCGCTCATTTTCGTCTTTTTGATGATCTTCGCATCCTGCTCGGGCGAGAGCGCGACGGTCGAGGCGGGAATTACGGATGCGTCCGCAATAACGGGTATTGAAGGCTCGGAGTTCGCCGAAGGCTTTGATATTGCGACACTTAAAACCGTCGGCAAACACAGCGTTTCTCTCACCGTTGACGGCAAGACGAAGAAATATACCGTCGAGGTCGTTGACACCACCGCTCCCGTGATCGAGGTCGGCGAGATCCGCGTCAACGTTGGCGACGGAGTCGCTTGGAAGAAGCAGGCAACCGTGACCGACAATTCGGACGGAAAGATAGATATTAAGGTCGATTCCTCAAAGGTGAATACAAGCGTTGCGGGAACTTATTCCGTGACCTATACCGCTACCGATGAGTCGGGCAATTCTTCGAGCGCAACCGCGACTGTAATTGTCGGTACGATGGAAGTCACTGAGGACATGCTTTACACCGAGATCGATAAGGTCATCGCGCAGATAATTACCGATGGAATGAATACGGAAGCGAAGGTTCGCGCAATCTATGCTTACGTTCAGGACAGCATCAACTATGCATCGGCAGCCGAGACAGACGATTTCATTTACGCCGCATATATGGCACTTTTCTCCTCGGGCACGGGTGACTGCTACAGCTACTTTGCCGCATCAAAGGCGTTCTTTGAGAGACTCGGCATTGAAAATATTGACATGGTGCGCGCCGAGGGCGGAGCTCCCGGAAACCACTTCTGGAATCTGGTCAATATCGGCACCAAGGACGCGCCGAGGTGGTATCATTACGATGCCAACCCGATAAGCGGTCAGTATTCGGTCAGCGGATGCCTCCTTACCGATGCGCAGGTTGCCGCGTACGACACTTGGTGCGGTCAGGCTTACCGCAAATATGACGCATCGAAAGTCCCCGCAAGCTCGAGTGATATAATCACTGACATTCCCGAATTAAGAGGTTAAAAATGAGAACAAATATACTTCAGTATCTTGAAGAAACCGCCGCGCGAGTGCCCGAAAAGGTCTCCTTCTCGGACGGAAAGGACTCGGTAACTTTTGCTGAGCTTTATCGCGGTGCGCGTTCGATCGGTTCCTTCCTTGCAGAAAAGAACTGCCGACGCCGCGCGGTTGCGGTGCTTATGGACAAGCATCCGCATGCCATTGTCACCTTTATGGGTATCATCTATTCGGGCGCATATTACGTTGCCCTCGATGCGCAGATGCCCTCGCTCAGAATGCAGATGATAATCGACACGATCGATCCCGCGTTCATTATCACCGATGAAAAGCACAGAAAGACCGCCGATGCGCTCGGCAGGGAAGTGCTCATCTACAGCGACATCGTAAACCACACCGAAAACGCGCCACTTCTTGATAAAATCCGCACGCATCAGATCGACACCGATCCGATCTACGTTGTGTTCACATCGGGTTCAACCGGTGTGCCAAAGGGCGTTGCCGCATGCCATCGCTCGGTAATCGATTACACAGAGTCGCTCTGCGAGGCTATCGGATTCGATGAAAATACTGTCTTCGGCAACCAGACTCCGCTCTATTTTGACGCTCCCCTCAAGGAGATTATGCCGACTCTCAAATTCGGCGCGACGGCGTATCTGATCCCCAAACAGCTCTTTATGTTCCCCGTCAAGCTCTGCGAATATCTTAACGAGCACGGCGTCAACACTATCTGTTGGGTAGTTTCCGCGCTGACGATGATATCCTCGCTCGGCGTGCTTGAAAAGACACCGCCCAAGCACCTCACCACAGTATGTTTCGGAAGCGAGGTCTTCCCGAAGAAGCAGTACGAGCTCTGGCGAAATGCTTTGCCCGAGGCGAGATTCTTCAATCTCTACGGCCCGACCGAGGCTACGGGAATGTCCTGCTACTGGCCCGCGACCCGCACACTCGGCGAAAACGAGCCGATTCCTGTGGGCAAGCCCTTCAGAAATACCGATATTTTCCTTATCACCGATGACGGTAAGGAAGCCCCCGACGGCGAGGTCGGTGAGATCTATATCCGCGGCACTTGCGTGACCCTCGGCTATATCTCGAACCCCGAAAAGACCGCAGAGGCATTCGTTCAGAATCCCTTAAACGACAAATATCCCGAGCTCGTTTACCGCACGGGCGACCTCGGACGCTTCAATTCCTACGGCGAGCTTGAATTTGTCAGCCGTAAGGATTCGCAGATCAAGCATATGGGCCACCGCATCGAGCTCGGCGAGATCGAAGCCGCCGCATCGACCTGCGAGGGTGTGCGCCAGGTCTGCGCCGTTTATCCCGCGGAAAAGAAGAAGATCGTTCTTTACTACGTCGGCGAAGCAACCTCAGCGGAGCTTACCGCGTATCTGCTTAAGCTCGTTCCGAGATATATGATTCCCGGCGAGTATCGCAATCTTGAAACTATGCCGCTTACGGCAAACTGCAAAATAAACCGCAAATTCCTTCTCGACGAAGCTTCGCAATCGTAAAACTGCGTTTTACGATTGACTACCCGCACTGCGGGCGCGCGCTTATCTCCGCTTGCCAAAATCGCGATTTTGGCAGCTCCCCTCGGCGCGCGGACTCGCTCTGCTCGACTGAGTGGTGTTTTTTCGGCGGCGGAGCCGCCAAAAAAACGATTTTATATATTTTTGCTGATCATTACATTCGAATATAATAAAAAAGGAGAAAAATTATGGAAAAGCTTATTGAAATTCTTGAAAATCTTCATGAGGGTATCGATTACGAGACCTGCGAGACCTTGATCGACGACGGTATTCTTGATTCGCTCGATATCGTAACTCTCATCACCGATATCAACGACGCCTTCGACGTTGCTATCCCTCCCGAGGAGATCCTTCCCGAAAACTTCAACTCCGCAAAGGCGATCTTTGCTCTCATCGAAAAACTTGACAATATCTGATGAGCTTTGCATCCTTTGAGTTTCTGGCATTCCTTGCCATACTCACTCTCGTTTATTTCATTGTGCCTAAAAAGGTGCAATGGATAGTCCTGCTTCTCGGAAGCGTGGTTTTCTATGCTTTTGCGGGACTTGTCAGCTTCTTTTTCCTCTTCTTTGCCATCGTAATTTCATTTATTACGGTGCAGGTGCTTGGAAAAAGACACGCGGCGCTGAAAAAATATCTTGAAGACACAAAAGATACGCTCACAAAGGACGAACGCAAGGCATACCGCGCGAAGCATAAGAACGGCAGCCTGCTGATCGTTTGTATCGGCATTCTTTTGCTGACTCTGTCGCTCGTTTACGTCAAGTATCTTTCCGGATTTTCGTTCAAAAACGGTGTTTCATTTGGAAGCGGTGCGATTTCATTCGGAAGCACATTGCTCGAGGTCATGGGTATTTCATATTATACCTTTATCTCGATCGGCTATATGATCGACGTTTACCGCGAAAAGGCGGCGGTTGAGAAGAATTTCTTCCGTCACGCGCTTTTCGTTTCCTTCTTCCCGCAGCTTGCAATGGGACCTATCAGCCGTTATGCCGATACGGGCGAACAGCTCAAAACTCCCCATTCCTTTGAGGCTAAGGAGGCTTGGTGCGGACTGCTTCGCATTCTCTGGGGCTTCTTCAAGAAGCTTGTCGTTGCCGATGCCATCGCGCCCGCGATCGGAGCGATAGTGGGAAAACAGCTCGGCGGAATCTACTTTATTCTGCTCTGCCTTTTCTATTCGATCAGAATCTACGGCGACTTCACGGGCGGAATTGATATCGTCCTCGGTGCGGCACAGATACTCGGCATCAAGCTGCCCGAAAACTTCAACCGTCCCTTCTCGTCAAAGTCAACGGCTGAATATTGGAACCGCTGGCATATGACGATGGGAAATTGGTTCACCAATTACATTTTCTATCCGCTCTCGCTGACAAAGACGATGCAGAAGCTCTCCAAATGGGGACGTGCAAAGCTCGGCGTCGGCGTTGGAAAGAGACTTCCTGTATATACTGCAACGATCATCACATGGCTTGCAACAGGTCTTTGGCACGGAATTGCCTGGAACTTCGTTGTATGGGGACTTCTCAACGGTGTGGTCATCCTCATCTCTCAGGAGCTGAATCCTCTTTATGAGAAATTCCGCGCAAAGTTCCCGAAGCTTTGGAACAGCGCACCCTATCAAAGCTTTATGGCAATCAGAACCTTTCTTTTGATGTCGCTGATTCGCGTTTTCGACTGCTACTGTGACGTCCCGCTGACCTTCAACCGCTTCTTCAGCATTTTCTATACCTTCAATATCGCGGATATCTGGAACGGCGGAATTATGAATATCAAGGTTACGGCAACGCAGTATATCATCATCGCCGTAGGCATAGTTATTATGACCGCTGTCAGCCGTCTCTCGATCAAGAGACCCTTGCGCGAAACACTCTGGGAAAAGCCTATCCTCGGCAATGCCGTTTTGGCTTTGCTTTGTATTGCGATTCTCGTTTTCGGCTCTTACGGACTCGGATTTGACGCCTCCGCCTTCATCTACGGCGGCACGTTTAATTAAGGAGGCACAAAATGAAGAAAGTAATAAGAATTATCTCTTTTGTTTGTGCGCTTCTTATCGTCCTTGGCGCGGTGCTCTATTTCGGCGCAGTTCTTCAGGATGCGCGCCTTGATAACCGCGAGGGTCACCTGCTTTGCGGTTACTACGATACAACCGACATGCATGACGTTATCTTCATCGGTGACTGCGAGGTCTACGAGGGATTCGTGCCCGCAACTCTCTTTGAGGAATACGGTATCACATCCTACGTTCGCGGCTCGTCACAGCAGACGGTCTGGCAGTCCTATCACATTCTTGAGGAAACTCTTGAAAGAGAGACTCCTAAGGCGGTCGTTTTCAACGTCCTTGCGCTGAAATACGGCGAAACTCCGCTCGAGGAGATCAGCAGAATGTCGCTTGAGGATATGGAATGGTCGGGCAGCAAGCTCGAGGCGATCAAGGCTTCGATGACGGAGGAAGAATCGCTTCTCTCGTATTTCCTCCCGTTACTGCGTTATCACAGCCGTTGGAGTGATCTTGACGGCGACGATTTTAAGTACGCTTTTGATAAGCATCAGGACATCACGCATCAGGGTTATTTGATGCAAACGAAGATCGATCCCGTGGATATTTCGGATAACCGTCAGCCTGATGATCTTCTCAATGTTGCACTGCCCAAGAGAGCCATTGAATATCTCGATAAGATGACAGCACTTTGCAAGGAAAAAGGCGTTGAGCTGATCCTTGTCAAAGCGCCTACAAACTCGATCAGATATTATTGGTATCCCGAATGGGATGCGCAGATGGTCGATTATGCCGAAAAGAACGGACTTGTTTACTATTCGCTCGTCGGCAAGGACGATGAGATCGGACTTGATTGGTCTCAGGACACGTACGACAAGGGACTTCACCTCAACGTTTACGGCGCGGAGAAGTTCACCTCGTATTTCGGAAAGATACTTGCGGAGAATCACGCAATTCCCGATCACCGTTCCGACGCGGAGCTTTCCGCAATCTGGGGCGCGCGTATCGACGCATATTATAAAGAAAGAAACGGAGAAAAATAATGAAAAGATTTATCTCTTTTGCACTCGCTCTCATGATGCTCGTCTGCTTTGTCGGATGTGACGGCGGAAGCGAAGTTAAGAATTATGTTTTTAAGTCGGGAGACGTTGAGATCAAGGTAGGCGGCGAGGCAGATGCGGTCGTATCCGCACTCGGCGAGGCGCAGAACCTTGTTGAAACTCCTTCCTGCGGCGGCGGTGCAGAGCCCGACCGCGAGTACACCTACGCAGGATTCAAGTTCAACACCGTCAACGAAAACGGCGCAAATAAGATCGTCAAGCTCGTTCTGACCGATGACAGCGTTTCGACTCCCGAGGGCATCACTATCGGCGACGGACGCGAGGCTGTTATCGAGACTTACGGCGAAGATTTCACCGAAAACGCATCGGGCACTCTCACCTATACCGACGGCGATACCAAGCTCATGTTCGGTATCTCCGACGGATGCGTCAGCGCAATTCATTACGTTGAAGAATAAAATAGGAATCAACCGTTGGCATGCCAACGGTTGATTTTTTCTTCTTTTTGTGGTATAATTTATATATCAAACATCGAGGTTTTACGTTATGAAAAGATTTTTAATTTGTTTGCTGGCTCTTTTGATGATAGCGGGTTGTGCGCCGTCTGTGCCAAATGACGTGACGACGGTGAAGGGTGAAGTTCCGCCCGA
>JAGBYM010000110.1 GCA_017628755.1 Clostridia bacterium
AAAATGCAAAATGCAAAATATTAGGTTGAACCATGAAAACTGTTGATATTTTCGGAGCAAATCAGTTACCGGAGATTAAGCGCAGCCGTACTGCGTGCAGAGGATTCGTAGTTAAAGACGGCAAAATTCTGATCTGCCACGAGCTGAAGGACAAGCAGTTCTTCTCCCCGGGAGGCGGAATCGAAGAGGATGAAACGCTTGAAGGATGTTGTATTCGTGAAATCTGCGAAGAGACGGGAGTAGTCATCAAAGTCACAGATCACCTTATCACGGTAAACGAATACTACGAGGATTGGAAGTTTATTTCACATTATTTCGTCTGCGAAGCAGTCGGAATATCAGAACGCAAGCTCACAGAAACCGAGATCAAAACGGGTCTCGTTCCCGAATGGGTCGATATCGAATTTATCCGCGATCTTTGGGCGCGCCACGATGAATTCAAGAGAGAGGAAACTCGCGGGTCTTATCTGCGCGAATACACCGCGCTTTGCGAATATTTTGAGGTAACAAAATGAAATTCATATCATGGAACGTAAACGGTTTCCGCGCGTGTCTTGAAAAGGGCTTTGGCGATTTCTTTGCCGAGCAGGATGCCGATTTCTTCTGCATTCAGGAAACAAAAATGCAGCCGGGTCAGGCTGATTTTGCGCCCGAAGGCTATTATCAATATTGGTACAGCGCCGAGAAGAAGGGCTATTCGGGTACCGCAATATTCACGAAGCATGAGCCGATCTCGGTTGCCTACGGCATCGGCATACCCGAGCACGACACTGAGGGTCGCGCGATCACGCTCGAATACGAGGATTTTTACCTTCTCTGCGTCTATACTCCCAATGCACAGCGTGAGCTTGCCCGCCTTGATTACCGAATGTCTTGGGAAGACGCTCTGCGCGGATATATCAAGTCTCTCGACGAGAAGAAACCGGTCATATATTGCGGTGACCTCAACGTCGCGCACAATGAGATCGACCTTAAAAATCCGAAAACAAACCGCATGAGCGCGGGATTTTCCGATGAAGAACGCGCTAAATTCACCGAGCTTCTCGAAAGTGGATTTACCGACACCTTCCGCTCGCTTTATCCCGATAAGGTCGAATATTCCTGGTGGAGCTATATGTTCTCCGCGCGCGCAAAGAACGTTGGCTGGCGTATTGACTATTTTGTCGTATCTAACCGCCTATTCGACCGTATTAAAGACAGCTTTATCCTCACATCGGTAATGGGAAGCGACCATTGCCCCGTCGGAATAATATTGGAGTAAGAAAATGATTTTTGAAAAAACGATATTAAACGTATATAAAAGCAATATCTGCATCCGCCACGACGGCAATCCCCTCTTGCATTATTTTTCCGTTTCGGACTTTCCGGGACTTCAGCGCACTCCCTTTGACTTTGAGGGCAACGCAGGACAAAAATTGCAGGGTTACTACTATTATTACGCCTCACCGCGCAAGGACAGACTCATCATTTTCGATCACGGAATGGGCAACGGTCACGTTGCCTACATCAAGGAGATCGAGCTTATCGCGCGCCGCGGATATACTGTTTTCACATACGATCATACGGGATGCCTTGAATCCGAAGGCGAAGGCTGTGTCGGCTTTGCGCAGTCGCTTTGCGACCTCGATTACGCAATAAATGCCCTCCATGCCGCAAAGGAATGGAAGGACGCGAAATTTACCGTCATCGGTCACAGCTGGGGCGGTTTTGCCGCGCTCAACATCTCGGCTCTCCACCCCGAGATCGAATCCTGCGTATCGCTTTCGGGATTCATCGGAGTCGAGAGAATGATAGAGCAGTTTTTCTCCGGCATCCTCAAATTCTACCGCCCGTCGGTGCTCCGTCTCGAGCACGAATCGAACCCTATGCATTCGCTGATCGACGCACGAAAGAGCCTCAAAAACTCAAAATCTCGCATCCTTTACATAGCATCCGACAACGACCCGACGGTCAAGACCGCGTATCATTTCGACACGCTGAAAAACGCCGTTCCCGAAGGCGCGTATATCGAATTCCATCTTGTCAAAAACAGACTCCATAATCCCAACTACACCGATGCGGCTGTCGCCGAGCTTACCAAAATGAGCAAAGCTATGACAGAAGGAATAAAGAAAAAGGCATTCGATACTCCCGAAGCCGTCGATGCATTCCGCACCTCATGGGATTGGAACAAGATCACCGAGCAGGATGAAGATCTCTGGAACAAGATCTTTGATTTCATAGAAGGAAGAAGTTCAAAATGACCTCTGTATCCGAATACGTATTTGAAAAATTTCACGTAAGAAAATCGAAGAAGCAAAAGGACGGATTTATAGATTACATCTGTAAATTTGCGGATGAAAACGGGTATTCCGCAAAGGTCGAAAAGGGTTCTTCGGGCGCGCGAAATATTGTCATCGGCGATCCCGACCGCGCAAAAGCCGTCTACACTGCGCATTACGACACCTGCGCTGTACTTCCCTTTCCCAACCTCATAACACCCAAGAATTTCTTCTACTACATCGTCTATCAGCTGGCGATTACCGTGCCTATTATCGCATTTCTTTTTGCGGTGGCATTCGGATTCAGCCTTATTGTGAAGCTCGCGGGTGATGCTATGAGCCTCGGCGAGGATATAACCTCGACTCTTATGAGTCTTGCCTGGGTCGTTGCCTATTTCCTCGTTTTCTATCTCATCATGAACGGTCCCGCAAACAAGCATACGGCAAACGACAACACATCCGGCGTCATCACCCTCATCGAGATCATGCAGGCACTTTCCGCGGACAAGCGCGACGAGATCGCATTCATCTTCTTCGATCTTGAGGAAATGGGACTGCGCGGTTCATCCGGATTTGCAAGACTGCATAAAAATACGATGAAGGACAAGCTCGTTCTCAATTTTGACTGCGTCTCGGACGGTGAAACGATCCTTTTCGCGGTCAAGAACGCGGCAAAGAAATACATCCCCGCGCTTGAAGCAAGCTTTGTTCCCGACGGATATTTCAAGGTCGATATCGCGTCAAAGGGAGTTTTCTATCCCTCCGACCAAGCCAATTTCAAGGGAGGCGTCGGCGTTGCGGCTCTGAAATATTCTAAGGTATTCCGCGCGCTTTATATGGACAAGATCCACACAAAGCACGACACCGTTTTCAACGAGGCAAACATTAAATTCCTTACCGATGGCGCGATCAAACTCATAGATAACTTGAAATGATGACCGATAACAGAATCAATATTCTGCCGAATGACAAAAGCGGCAATCCTATGGCAGAGGTATTCAGGAGAGAATACATCTTCTTCAAGCCGCGCTTCAATAATTACCGCGAGGTCAGCCGTTCCACGGCAAATGAAGTGCTCGACCGCGAGGAATGGGCGGAATGCGAGGCTGTTCTCTGCCTTCCCGACAGCTATACTGAGGACGGCGAGGCAACCCCTCTCATCCTTTCCTGCCACGGCGCGGGACCAACGGTAAGCGAGGAGAAACGCATGATCGGAGGTCTGCCGTATGCCATAGAATGCATCCGCGCCGGCTTTGCCGTCCTTGATGTCAGCGGATGCGAGCCGCACGGCATCACTCTGGGCTGTCCCGAGCATGTTTTCGCACTCTATAAGGCATATCGCCATGCTGTTAAGAATTATAATCTTTCCGAGCGGGTGCTCCTTGCGGGGCATTCAATGGGTGCGCAGACCGTAATAAACTTTGCCAACACATTTCCCTCTCTCTCGGTCGCACTCGCCGTTTTCAATCCAGGACTCAGCCTTGAGCCGGTCAGGGTAGATGATCACGTCTGCCGCAACCCTTGGGACAGAGTGGTCGCGAACAACCGCCCCTATCGCGAAAAAATCGCAAAATACTTTCGTTTTCCTTCCGAGGAATGGTGCGAAGAGAACGTTTCGGGCTTCGACCCTTACCGCACGCGCTCTTTTATCAATTCCGATGGCAAGCGCGCGGTCATTCCGCCCTGCCCCGTCAAGATATGGCAGGGCGCGGACGATATGACGGTGGACCCCGTTATGACACGCGAATACTATGATTCGATCCGCCGCGCGGGATGCTACGCGGAACTGCACATCCTTGACGGAGTCAAGCATACGGTCACAGCCGTTATGAAGAAAGAACTGCTTTTGTGGTTCAAGAGATTTATATAAAAGACAAGTGCCGTTCGGGACAAAACCGAAACGGCACTTGTTTTTCTTATTTTTTCTTTTTCTTCAAAACCGCAAAGAAAATCGGGATGAGCACAAATATTGCGCATGAGGAAAATCCTCCGCATCCCTTCTCTTCCGCAGGTTGAGTATCTGTAGCCGGATCGGAAGACACCTCAAATGCAGATTCTACAGGTTCGGTAATTTCCTCGGTAGTTTCACTGGTAATCTCCGCAGTTGTTTCAATTTCGGTTACCGAAGCGGTAATTTCCGCTGTCGTTTCTTCAACAGTCGTTTCTTCCTTCTTGAGAGCCATGCCAGAAGGAGTGGTCATATTCTCGGGAATTTCGCGTCCGAAAAGGAGCCACGCGTATTCGGGGTAGTCGATAAATACGTTTCTGTTGCCCTGAATCTTGCCGACAACCTCGTTTCTGCCCATCTCCCAAGTGTCAACGGGATCGCTCTCGCACCACTCGAGAAGCACGTCAACGCTCTCAAACACGTTCGTGATGCTCGAGCATTTCGAAAGCTCCCCTCCGTAACGTGCATAAACGTAGAGGCAGATTCTCGCAACGTCGCCCTTTACGTTGTCCAGAGGTTCAAAATATCCGCCGGAAGCATATCCGCCGAGAGCACCGCTTACAAGTGTCGAGCCCTTGACCTCGCTTCCGCCGGCAGCATTGCCAAACTTGAGATTTCCGCGTTTGGCGTTTGTTGTGACGTCATCGGGACGGACGTGATGAAGATCCGCGCCCGCACCCTCATTGCTCAGTCCGCCGAGGCTTTTCGCCCATACGTGCTCACGGTTCCAGCCGATACTGCCCGAGCCGATGAAGTCCGAAAATTCAACCTTCGACGAGGTATAAAGCAGAACTATCTTTCCGTCGCCACCCTCGCAATCTGTCTTGGTTGCAAGATCTCGCGATTCGGCGTAGGTGGATTTGTAGGTATGAGTGACGGTCATAAGATTCCGCAGAGCCGCAAGCAACTCGATATCTGTGAGCGAAGAGAGTTTTTCGTATGAATTATCCCCTGAATAGTAAGCTACCGCGCCCGTGCCTTCAAGCGAGACGCATATTTCATCCCGAATACCGGTATTCTGCGTATCGGAATAGGTGACCTTCTCGGCAAAAGCGCTTACGGTCAACACCGAAAGCATAATCAACACCATTGAAAATGATACAAATCTTTTGGCTGTATTTTTCATTTTTGTTCTCCGAAATTTGATATATTAAATTATATCACATAAAAAAATTTAAGTCAAGTACTCTTTATGATATATAAACTATTGCAAAACCGTAAGAAAAGTGCTATAATAATGACAAATCCTTTAAGGAGTTATTAAATTAATGAGCAGTTTAAGCAAGATCATAAAGACCGCGGTATGCTCGCTTCTGCTTCTTTCAATGCCGCTCATCGGAGCGTGTAACAAAGAGGCCCCCGAAGGAACCGACATTACAAGCACACCTGGAGAAGAAACCATGTATATAAATCCCGAAGACAACTACGAAGGCACTCTGAAATTTGAGACAAGCGCGGACGGCAAGACCGTCACTATCTCCTATATGCTGAACGGCGAACAGGTTTCCTACACCGTTCCCAACAATACGAACTACACCTCGGGCGGTTTTGCGGCAACCGATGACGTCGGACGCTCGCTTCCAACCTCGCTGACCACCGGAATTTACGGATCAAACGGTGAGCGCTACGTTGGACTCTTCTACTTCCTCTGGCACGGTGAGCACGGCGATGACGGAGTTTTTGATCTGCAAAAGATTATGGATACGTACGGTGATCTTGCTAAGGACGCAAACGCCAAGGATCCCGCAACCGGAAAGAAGATATACGGCAATATCGGCACGATGCATTGGTTTGCCGAGCCGCTTTACGGATACTACTACGCAAGCGACGGCTGGGTAATCCGCAAGCATATGGAGCTGCTTTCGAACGCAAACATCGACTTCCTCTATTTCGACGTAACCAACGGCTACATCTACAAGGACAATGCGCTCAAGGTCATGAAGACCTGCCACGAGCTGAATGAGCAGGGTTACGATGCACCGCAGGTGGTATTCTACACCAACTCAAATTCAAAGGGCGTCATGAAACAGCTCTACGACGAGATCTATTCCAAGAATCTCTACCCCGACACGTGGTTTTACGTTGACGGCAAGCCTTGCATAATCGGCGTTGAGGAAGGAAATATCAACAATTTCTTCACGGTAAAAGCCGCCCAGTGGCCAAACGAGGGCTACAAGGAAAACGGCTGGCCCTGGATGGATTTTGAATGGCCGCAGAGAATCTTCAGCGACAAAAACGGCAATCCGAGCGCTATCAGCGTATCTATCGCACAGCATAATCACTCTATCACCTTCAGCGATTCTTCGCTCTACGGCTACGCATACAACCGCGGCAGAAGCTTCAATGCCGCAAAGGCCAACAACGCCTCTATGGAGGCATACCGCTCGGCATTTGATGCGGATAATTCGATCACAAACCTCGGCCTTAATTTCCAGGCACAGTGGGACCGCGCGATCTCCTCGGGTGTTCCATACGTCCTCGTAACCGGTTGGAACGAATGGGTTGCGCAGAGACAGGACGGTCAGCTTCACCGCGGCGACGGCAGTTTTGTCCATTTCGTTGACACGGCATCAATGGAATTCAGCCGCGATACCGAAATGATGCGCGGCGGATATTTTGACAATTACTATATGCAGCTTATCTCTAACGTACAGCGTCTCAAGGGCTCGGCGCCCGTAATTATTCAGGACGCGAGAAATAAAATCGACCTTAACGGCGGATTTGATCAATGGGGTAAGGTTATCGTATCCTATACCGATCCCAAGGGCGACAATAAGGATAGAATCGGAAAGGCCTTCGGCAAAAAAACAATTCAAGACAGAACAGGAAATAATGACATCATCGAAGCCAAGGTCACAAACGACACGGAAAACCTTTATTTCTACGTAAAATGCGCCAAGGATATTTCAGAATTCAATACCGAAAGCTCCTGGATGCAGCTCTTCCTGAACACTAATAACAGCACCTCCGACGGCTGGTACGGCTACGATTTCCTTATCAATGCAACACCGAAGAGCACCGATAAAACCACGGTTGCATCCTGCTCGTCAAACGGCGGAGTGCTTGAAACCGCAGAGATCGGTGAGGTCTCATACAAGGTTGAAGGCGCGGAAATGATGATCTCTGTCCCCCTCTCGATGCTCGGAATCGAAAATTATAAAGAAATTTATCTCGAATTCAAGTGGGCTGATGCCGATCAGCAGACTAAATATACGACTATGGAGGATTTCTACCTCTACGGCGACGTCGCGCCTCTCGGAAGACTTAATCGGATCTATCAAAACTATATTCCAAAAGAAGGAACTAACTGAAATTTCGGAGTTTAAAAAATGAAAATCATTATTGTCGGATGCGGAAAAATCGGAAGGAATCTTGTAGACCGCCTCGTCGCCGAAGGGCATGACGTTGCTGTGGTGGACAAAGATCCTTCTGTCATAGAAGACACAACCAATGCCTTTGACGTTATCGGACTTTGCGGTATCGGTACCGATTGCGAGGTTCTCGCGGAAGCGGGAGCGGCAAAAGCCGATCTTGTTATCAGCGTCACGGGTTCGGATGAGCTTAATATGCTCGCCTGCTTCATAGCAAGAACTCTCGGTGCCAAAAACACCGTAGCACGTATCCGTGACCGCGAGTATAACGACAAGAGCCTCAGTTTTATGGCGGGACAGCTT
The DNA here is from genome assembly GCA_017628755.1 of Clostridia bacterium. GTDB lineage: Bacteria > Bacillota > Clostridia > Oscillospirales > CAG-272 > CAG-390. The sequence continues at coordinate 7,884 of JAGBYM010000110.1, forward strand.
CAGCTTTCAATGGCGATCAATCCCGAAATGTACGCGGCTCACACGATCGCAAACATACTGAGATTCCCTTCTGCGGTAAACATCGATACGTTTGACTCGAACAAATTCGAGATCGTCGAAATGATCCTCGGTGAAAAATCTCCGCTTTCGGGTATGACTATGATCGATCTGCGCCGCCGTAGTCCCGGTAAATTCCTCATTTGCGCGGTTATGAGAGACAACCGCATCATCATCCCCGACGGACGTTTTGTTCTCGAGGACGGCGACCGTATTGCGCTGACCGCCGCGCCTAACGAGATCGGTAAGCTTCTCAGAAGCTTCGATCTTATCACAAGAAAGACCAAGAGCGCCATGATCCTCGGCGCCAGCAGAATCGCATATTATCTTTCCCTCTCTCTTCTTGCTTCGGGAACCAAGGTAACAGTCATAGATAAAGATCAGACGCGCTGCGAGGAATTTGCCGAATCGCTTCCGGGTGTTACCGTGATTTGCGGCGACGGCGCGGATCAGGATATGCTGATTGAGGAAGGAATCGGACAGACTGACGCCTTCATCTCTCTCACCGGATATGACGAAGATAACATTCTTATATCCTACTTTGCTTCATCGCAAAAGGTGCCGAAGGTCATAGCCAAGGTAAACAGACCCGAATTTCACCCGATCGCGGGCAAGCTTGGAATAGATACCATCATCTCGCCCATAACCACAGTTTCGGATGAAATGGTACGTTATGCGCGCGCGTTGCAGAATTCCGTGGGTAGTAACGTTGAAAAGCTTTACAAGATCATGGACGGTCAGGCCGAGGCACTCGAATTCAACGTAAGATCCGATTTCAAATACGCGGGCAAGGCGCTCAAGGAAATCAAATTCAAGCAGAACATTCTGATCGCCGGCATTCTGCGTAACCGCCGACCGATAGTTCCAAGCGGTGATGACGTCATTATGCCTGGCGATAAAGTCATAGTCATAGCCGCCAACCACCGTCTTTACGACCTTTCCGATATAATCGCGTAACGGAGGCGGAATATGAATCGAAAAATGATTTTTTACACCGTCGGGCATATTGCTCTGGCGGAAGCGGCGCTGCTTTTGCTACCGGCGCTTGTAGCTTTGATATATCTTGAAAAGAGCGGATTTTCATTCCTGATATCTGCTGCGCTTGCGCTGTGCCTCGGTATGCTGCTTGTCATCTTTGCAAAGCCCGACGACAGACTGATCTACGCCAAGGAAGGGTTTGCAATAGTAGCATATGCCTGGCTTTTGCTTTCGGCGATCGGAGCAGTACCATTTGTAATCGGCGGAGCGATCCCCTCTTACATCGACGCCTTTTTCGAGACGGTAAGCGGACTTACCACAACGGGCGCATCGATACTTACCGACGTTGAAGCGCTCGACAAATGTATGCTCTTCTGGCGCAGCTTCACACACTGGATCGGAGGTATGGGAATCCTCGTTCTCGTAACGGCGGTAGTGCCGAATATCGCGGACAGATCGCTCAATATCCTCAAAGCCGAAATGCCGGGCCCCACAGTCGGTAAGCTTGTTCCCCGTTCGCGCGATACAGCCAAAATACTTTATATTATTTATTTCGGTATGACCGCGATCCTTACGCTTCTTCTTATCGCGGGCGGCATGCCGATCTTTGACAGCATAGTTCACGCCTTCGGTACTGCTGGCACGGGAGGTTTCGGCATCAAAGCCGATAGCATAGCATCCTATTCGCCATATCTTCAATGGGTGATAACTGTGTTCATGTTCCTCTTCGCAATCAATTTCAACCTCTATTATCTGCTCCTTCTCAGAAAATTCCGCGCGGTATTCAAAAGCGACGAGCTTTGGTTTTTCACCGCCCTTGTGCTCTTCTGTATCGGTGCAATAACATTCAACATACTTCCTATGTACGGTACAGTATCGGAAGCGGTTCGAACCTCGGCGTTTCAGGTATGTTCGATCGTATCCACAACAGGATACGCAACAGCAGATTTCAATCTCTGGCCGGGGCTCTCCAAGGCACTGCTGCTGCTTCTGATGTTCGTCGGAGGATGCGCAGGATCAACCGGCGGCGGACTTAAAGCCGCGCGCGTGGTCATACTGATCAAATCCATAGGCAAAGAACTTAAAAGGCTTCTCCATCCGCGTTCGGTAAAAACCGTAATGTCTGAGGGAAAGAGGCTTGACGACGAAACGCTGAACGGCGTAACATCCTATTTTGCCGTTTATACCATTTGTATAATGGCTGTATTCGTGCTTCTTTCCTTTGAGCCTTTTGACTTCGAAACCAACTTCACAGCTTCGGTTGCATGCTTCAACAATATCGGTCCCGGACTTGCGGGTGTCGGTCCCGCATCGAGCTTTGCCGAATACTCGGGGATCTCGAAAATAATCCTCTCGTTTGCTATGCTTCTCGGCAGACTTGAGGTCTTCCCCCTTCTTCTCGGTCTCAATCCTCTTATCTGGAAAAAACAGAAATAAAATTTTTAAGGAGATACAGCAATGAAAAAACTCAATCTCGCCATCATCGGTCAGGGCAGAAGCGGTAAAAACATCCACGGAAAGTATTACCGCAGTAAGGACAACCTTTATTACGACGTAAAATACGTAGTCGATGCGGATGAATTCCGCCGCGGCGTTGCAGAGGAGATCTACCCCGGCTGCAAGACCTTCGCCGACTACCGTGAGCTTTTCGAACTTGACGACATCGACCTTGTGGTCAATTCCACCTATTCCGAAATGCATTATCCGATCACCAAGGATCTGCTTCTCCACGGCTTCAACGTTCTTGTTGAAAAGCCCTTCGGACGCACACGCTACGAATGCGACGAGCTCATCAAGATTGCAAAGGACAAGGGCGTAACTCTCGCTGTATTCCAGCAGACCTTCCTCGCTCCCTTCTATCCCTTCGCATATGAGCTTGCAAAGTCGGGCAAGCTCGGTGAGATCAAGCAGATCAGCATCCGCTACAACAATTTCGCGCGCCGTTGGGACTGGCAGACTCTCCAGAAGAAGTGCGCGGGCGGTGTTTATAACACCGGTCCTCACCCCATCGGTCTTGCGCTCGGATTCCTTGACTTTGACGAGAATGCTCGCGTGGCTTACAGCAAGCTTGGATGCGCGCTGACCTTCGGCGACTCGGACGACTTCGCAAAGATCATTATCGACACTCCGAACAAGCCCGTTGTTGACATCGAAGTCACCTCAATCGACGCTTATTCGGGCTACAACGTCAAGATCCTCGGCACTCGCGGATGCTTCAAGTGCACTCCCAGCGCTTACGAAATGACCTATATCATTGACGGAGAAAACCCCGACCAAGAAGTAAAAGACACATTCATCAAGAACGACGCGGGAGATCCGATCTACTGCTCCGAAAAGCTCGTCAAGCATACCGAAGAAGGCAAGTTCACCGGCACCGCATTCGACGTAGGTACAGCATCTCTCTACGAACAGCTCTACTACAAGATCACAGAGGGCAAGCCGATGACCGTCACTCCCGAAATGGCGGCGCAGATCATCGGCGTCATCGAAAAGGTCCACGCGGACAATCCCCTTCCTCTGAAGTTTTAAGGAGTCAATAATGAAAAAGATTGCTATTCTCGGCTGTGAAAATTCACACGCCAACGCCTTTTTGAAGTTTATAAAAGAAAAGGAAGAATTTTCGGATATCGAATGCATCGGAGTTTACAGCAACGATCCTGCGGCATCCGAAAAGCTCCGCGACACTTTCGGTGTTCCGGTTCTTGAAAATTATGACAGCGCAGTAGGACTTATCGACGGTCTTATCATCACCGCGCGACACGGCGACGAGCATTATAAGTTTGCCAAGCCTTACATTGAAAGCGGTATTCCGATGTTTATCGACAAGCCGATTACGATCAGCGAGGCTGAGGCTCTTGAATTTATGAGAGAACTTAAGGCTCGCTCGACAAGAATCTCGGGCGGTTCGTCCTTAAAGCAGGACGTTTACGTTTCCGAGCTGAAAGCCGATGCTCTCGCAGAAGCGGGAGGCAAGACTCTCGGCGGTTTCGTCCGCGCTCCCATCCAGCTTGAAAACGCATACGGAAATTTCTATTTCTACGCCCAGCATCTCGTTGAGATGGTATGCGAGATCTTCGGAAGATTCCCGAAATCGGTTGAAGCAAAGAAAAATGGCAAGACGGTAAGCGTCCTTTTCCGCTACGAAAACTACGACTGCACCGGTCTTTTCTGCGATGGATCATACCTCTACTACGCCGCTCGTATGGCGGAAAAATCCTCAAAGGCTTTTGAGATCCCCACTACATCTGATTGGTATTACCGTGAGTTCAAGGAATTTACCGAAATTCTGAATGGCGGCGAGCAGACCTGCACATACGAAGATTTCATCTCTCCCGTTTTCATCATGAATGCAATCATGCGTTCGCTTGAGTCCGGAAAAGAGGTAGTCCTTCCCGAAATCAAGGTGTAACTATGGCAAAGATCATAATTTCAGCATTTGCGGATGAATATTCCGACAGCTTCGAGGAACAGCTTATCGGTCTCAAAGCCTTGGGAATATCTCATATCGAGATACGCCACGTTGATAAGAAAAACATATCCAAATTAACAAAAGAAGAAGTGCTTCATGTCAAAGAGCTTCTTGACAAATACGGAATCAAGGTCTCCGCAATCGGCTCTCCCCTCGGCAAGATCAAGCTTGACGGCGACATCGACGGTCATATCGAAACCGCCAAGCAGGTTTTCGAGTACGCCAATATCCTCGGCGCAAAGTTTGTCCGTATGTTCAGCTTCTACGCGCCTGCCGGAAAGAATATCACAGACATGAAGGACGAGGTCTTCTCCGCTCTTGAAAAGCTCCTCGCACTTGCCAAAGAATACGGCGTTATCCTCTGCCACGAAAATGAAGCTAAGATATACGGCGATATCCCCGCGAGATGCCGCGAATTGCTTGATGCCTTCCCCGATCTCGCATGCGTCTACGACATGGGCAATTTCGTGCTTGAGGGAGTTGATCCCTACCCCGAGGCATACAGACTTCTCAAAGACAGAATCGCGTATTTCCATATCAAGGATGCCTTAGCAGCGGGTGCAATAGTGCCTCCCGGCTGCGGCGAGGCAAAGATTGGCGAGATACTCGCGGAGCATAA
>JAGBYM010000111.1 GCA_017628755.1 Clostridia bacterium
CTCGACGAGGTAAAATCCGTCATCACCCGCGATGAGCTCCGCGAGCTCCGCGCAGGCGTTGCAACCATCAATATCGACGAGGAGCTCTACCGCTACATCGTCCTTCTCATCGGCGCAACCCGCCGCCATCCTTCGCTCGCTCTCGGTGCATCTCCCCGTGCATCCGTAGCTCTCATGAGACTTGCGCAGGCTTACGCATTTATCAGAGGAAGAGATTACGTTCTTCCCGACGATATCGCCGCTGTATTCCGTCCCGCTATCGGACACAGACTTATGCTCCGTCAGGACGCGAAGCTCAAGGGTATCTCGCCCGACGAGATCCTCGGCGAAATTCTCCGTACCACCGCAGTTCCCTACAAGGGAAAGAGAAAATAATCGAACCCCGTTTTGCCCGCTATGGCCGATAAGAAAACCAAAAAGGCAAAAACGACGGAAAACGTACATGAAAAGGACCGCTTTTCAATTTCGCTCACATACCGTTTCTGGATCTGGGCGGCTGTATGGATCGGATGCCTGATATTCACGCAGGCTCTCCGCGCTCCCGCATCGAGCATCCTCTTCGGATTTGTCTCGGTGATCCCCTGGGCGTCTCTCGTATACGCTCTGATCGCCAAGGCAACGCTCAAGATCTATATGCTCTCGACAACGGCTGTCACCGAAAAGAACAAGCCCTTCAACTACGAATTCCGCCTGATCAATGAGGCAATTCTGCCCTATCCCTTCATTGACGCCTATATCAAACTCCCCAGACGAAGCAGTGTCCGCACTACCGAACGCTGTGTCCGTCTCAGCATGGCTCCCATGTCCAATTACACCGTTAAGGGAACGGTGCAATTCCGCTTCCGCGGAACATACGAGATCGGCGTGACCTCCTTCTACGTTTACGACTTCTTCCGCATTTTCCGCGTCCGTTCTCAGCTGAACACCTTCAGCACCATCTACGTCCTTCCCCGCAAGCTCGTGCTTGACGTCGGTGACGCTTTCTCTGTCTCCGACTCGGCTATGCGCACCGTGAAGGCGCCCTACGTTTACGATAAGCTCGAGGTCTCCGACATCCGCGACTACCGTGCGGGCGACTCGCTCAAGAGTATCCACTGGAAGCTCTCCTCAAAATCCGAGGAATTCATCGTAAACGATTATAACACGGGTTCTGCCGACGTTTCCTACATCTTCTGCGATATGTCGGCTCATTTCCCCGACGACGCTCCCGAGCGTCCCTTCGTCAATCCCTTTGAAACTCCCGAAATTCCTATGCCTGAAAACAAGGCTGAGGCTGTCCCCGAGGTCGAAGAGATTGCCGAGCCCACCGTGACCGAAGATTCTGCGGAAGCAGCGGAAACTACCGAAGAAACCGCTGAAGCTCCCAAGAAGAAGGAAAAGAAAAAGAAGAAAAAGAAATCAGCTATCGAAGCGGCGAAGCCCGATATCCACACCCTCATCAACGACGAGGCTTACGAGGATATGAACGAGTTCTGCGCGGACGGTGCAATTGAGCTTACAATTGCCGTCATCCTCCGCGAGCTCCGTTCTGGACGCGACGTATCGCTTATGTGGTACGACGACCGCTCCGAGATCGGCGCTTACTGCTACGATCTGCACACCGTTGAGGATTTTGACGTCATCTTCAGACTCTTCGCATCGGCTCCCACGGTTCATTCAAGCAAAAAGATATCCCGCCTTGCCGCATCCGCGGGCGACACCAAGGACTCAAAGGTCATGGTCGTTCTTCCCGTGCTTGACGACGAGGTCGTTGACGACGTAGCCGAGATCCCGCGTATCACCGAGATCATCGCCTACTCCGCTGAGGAACGCTACCTCTACCCCGAGCTTCGCCGTAACTTCATCGAGCAGTGCCGCGAGCAGTTCTCGGCAAGAGGCATCAAGCTTATTGACGGTAAGCTCGACGAGGAAAAGATCCTCGCCACCGAAAGCGCACTCAAGGACGGCGAGCAGGAAGACGGCGGAACCGTCGGCGTCGGAAATATTTAAGGAGGTAAGACTATGTCAACTGAAGAAATCAAAACAAGTTCTGCCTCCAAGACTCCCGAAGTCGCCGCTGCCGAGAAAAAGGCTCAGCGCAAGGCTGAAAAGAAAAGAAAGAAATTTGAGAAAAAAGAGCTCAAGAGACTCAAAAAGGAGCATCTCCGCCGCTCAAAGATCGTCCCCGTATCAAAAAGACCCATCGTATGTCCCCCCGACTGCTCGGATACCGATAACAAGCACGTAATCATCGGTATCGCTCTGCGCGCACTGATCGTATTCGTTGCCATTATCGGACTTACCATGTTCGTCGCCGAAGCCTTCGGCTTTGATATGACAAATGCTTATCTCAAGGAGAAAGAGATCGAAAACTATATGGGCGTTGCCGCGGGAGTCGGTTTCGGCTTCATCGCGCGTCAGGCGATCATATTCATCGCGCTCCTTTCACTCTGCGCACTCTGGAAATACGGTAAATTCATCGGAATCCCCGCGATAATCGCGCTTGCAGTCGTCCCGACTCTCCCGAATCCGATTCAGTATTTCTACGAAATGGCGCTGACCGTCTACAACGGCGCGCTCGGACATATGAAGTACATGGGCTTCTTTGCCATGGACGTCAAGATGGTGCCCGTAACACAGACGATGGGCACGCCCACAGAGCTCGCAAAGACCGCGGTCACTCTCTTCGTTCTCATCAACGCGATCGTTTTCCTGCCCTGTATGATCAAGCGCGCGCGCATCGTCATTCCCGGAATCTGGTCCGCGGCGCTGATGGTATTCATCTTCGTTTACAACCTCTCGCGCTCCAACTGGGCGCTTGCGCTGATTGCCGCATCCTTCTGCGGAATGATCGTAATGTACGTTTACGACCGCATCTTCATCAAGCCGCCGAAGGCAAATGAAATCGACGACTGCGGCAGCATCTTCGGCGAAGCCGAGGGTCCCGCGCTCCCCGAGCGTCTTCTCAACAAGAAAGCCGCAAAGGAAGCTAAAAAAGCCGAAAAGAAGGCTGCAAAGGCCGAGAAAAAGGCTCGTAAGAACGGTAAGCGCATCACTGTCGATCAGGAGATCAGCGAATATTTCTCATCCTCTGCTCCGGCAAAGGAGAAAAAGCGCAAGATCAAGCTCACTCCCGAGCAGAAAAAGGAAGCTGCAAAGGCAAAGGCGGAAGCAAAAGAGCTCAAAAAAGAGCAGAAACGCGAGGACAAACGCGCCATCGCCGCTTACCGCAAGCACCGCTACGGCGTTCTTCTCCGCCGCGCCTCTATCGGAGGATTCGCGGGCGCGGGAATTATGCTTCTCTCGCTTCTCATCCTCTTCATCCCCGCAACCTCGACAAAGGGAAGCTTTGAGACGATCCCCGCGATCGACGAAAAGCTCGAATACTACCGCGAGTACGTCACCGCTATGCTGATGGGAGACGATCCCTCGCTCGACCTCCTCGCTTTTGAGGGCGACGCGAACAATTTCTCCCCCAGAACCACTCTTGCAACTCCCCGTTACTACACTCATGAGCCGATCATGACCGTTGAGTCGAACAATACCACCAACATCTACCTCCGCGGCTGGATAGGCACGGATTACGAGAACGGAGTATGGCTCACGGCAGATCCCAAGAGCGACGCTCTTGAAAAATACCGTTCGCTCTTTGCCACCAATGACGACGCATCCGAGTCGATCTACTACAATTTCTACAAGATCATGACCGATGACGGTGTCTTCCCCGATGACAAGGACGTTACCGAAAGCATCAAGAGACTTGAAAAATACGGCTACACCATCGCGCAGGTCAATATGAAGCGTATGGAGGATTTCGACGACGTTATCCTCTACATGCCCTCCTTCCACATCAGGAAGTATTCGCCCTACGGTGTCAGCTCGACCGGAAGCGCAACGAATTTCCTGCGTCAGTACGGTCTCCCCGATGCAAGCGAGATCAGCTACGCCAACTACTTTGACGGTCTCTACACCTCCTACCGCGCAAGCAAAAACGGCACCGACGGCTACGCCGCTGTCGCAATGCTGACCACTATGCGCTATGAAGGCTTCCATTATACCGTAGCAAACCTCATAGCTGAGTACAACAGCGCCCGCATCGGAATCGCAAACGGCAGAACCGTTGTTGAAAAGGATGAGGAAAACGAGGCTCTTTCCACCTTCTCTGTCACTCTCAGCGACGGAAGCGTCATTGAATACGACGTTGTCTCTATCGCAGAAGACGGAACCAAGGTGATCACAATCAAGCAGCCCGTCGGAACCGCAGTCTACACCATTCTGCCCGATAAGACCGTAAACCGCGAAATGATTGATACTCCCGTGGAGTATGACGAATTCGGCGAGCTTATCCTCTATTACGCTCCGAAGCTTGACCGCGTTATCTCTTATTTTGAGGTACTCGACTCGGGCGAGCAGTGGCAGTTCAACCGCCAGGCAACTCTGCTTGACAAGTACACTCCCTTCGTCTACGAGACCTACACCAAGAAGTCGGGCTCACAGATCATCACCGATCTCTACAACGAGATCATTGCAAACGCTGTGAATGACGACGGTTACTCCGAGCCGACTCCGAAGGATTACTCCCTCGCGGCAAACAAGTCCGAGTACAAGTACAATAACGCGAAGGAATCCTATATGTTCGTGTCCGCAGTGACCGACAGAAATACCTATTCTCAGCGTCACGAGCTCGTAATGGAGATCATCGATTACCTTTGCGAAGACGAAAGATACAAGTACACTCTCTATCCCACCGTTCCGGGTGAAGAAAACACCCTTGACGGTATTGAGACCTTCCTTACCCTTACCCGCGAGGGCTACTGCGTACAGTTTGCGTCCTCGGTTGCCCTTCTTCTCCGTGAAGCAGGCATTCCTGCGCGTTACGTTGAAGGTTACATTGCAACCAAGTTCCACGCTAACCGCGCTGACGATGCCGTAAGCCGTTACACGACCACAGTCCGCGACTCGAGCGCACACGCATGGGTCGAGGTCTGGTACGACGGAATCGGATGGGTACAGTACGAGACAACTCCCGAGTTCTACGAGGCTATGTACGTCAACCGTTCCTCCGGCTCCACTGTCCGTCCCAACCCCGATGACAGCTATGACGAGGAAGAAGAGCCCGACGAGCCCTTCGAGGGAATGACCGATTTTGAGATCGAGCAGATGCTTGAAGAACAGAGACGCGAGGCACTCCGCGAGCTCATCAAGAAGATCATCATCATCTCGGCAGTATCTCTTTCCGTGATCGCAATCATCGTTATCTTCTTTGCTATCGTTATCAAACGCGCCAAGAAGGCAGCAAGAGAGAGAGAAGCGATCCTCAAGGAGCTTCACGATACCGATGAAAAGCTCGGAATCACTCCCGACCGCGAAAAGGTCCGCCGCGTCGGTGAAATGATAATGAACATGCTCCGCGAATGCGGCTTCAAGCCCGCTGAGGGAGAATTCAGCTCCACCTTTGCCGCACGTGTGGCAGAAGAATGTATGCGCGAGCTTACCGTTGCCGCTCCCGAAGAGAAGATGACAGAGTTTGAAGCTCACCGTCATCCTCTGCGCGAGAACGAGGTCGGCAGAATATTCGAGGCTATCGCCGCCGAGGAATTCGGATATGGCGCACCTATCAAGGATATTCCGCTCATGGCTAAGCTCTATTACAGAATCCATTCCACTCTCTACAGAAGAAAGGTTACCCCGTGGAGACGCATGGTTCTCTATCTCTTTAAGAGAGAAAGCTAAAATAAAAACCCGCCGAAAGGCGGGTTTTTATAGTGCAGAGCTATCACCTAAAAATTTACATTCTCGGATTGACTTTTACCTCCCGATATGATATCATAATAAAACACAACCAAATCCCACGTAAAGGACCCATAAAAATGAAAAAACTGATCACGTTCTTAATGCTGATTCTCTCTGTCTCCCTCATTTTTTCCTCCTGCACAGGTGAAACGGGCGAGAACACTACAGAGACTCCTCTCAGCGAAGAAGTAACCGAAGCTCCCGCAGTCGGCAATATCACCTTCATTGCCGACGGCGCGACCGAATACAAGCTCGTACGCGCCGAAAAGGCGTCCAAGACAGTTATCGAAGCCTTCACAAACCTCAGAGGCGCCATCAAGGATACATACGGTGCAACCATTCAGCTTGTCGATGACTTCGAAAAGCCCGGCGCAGATCCCGCAACCAGATACGCCTACGAGATCGTAGTCGGAAACACCAACCGTGAAGAATCGAGCGCGGCTCTCGAAGGGCTCGGATACTCCGACTCCGTCATTGCCGTTATCGGCAACCGCCTTGTCATAAACGGCGGAAGCGACGATGCGGTTGTCCGCGCCGTTGAGCTCTTCATCGAAAAATATATCACAGGAAGCTCCCTCGAGCTCCCCGGCAACCTCCGCGAAACCGAGGTTGTCGAATACGCAAAGACCGGAGTTACCATAGATGGCACTCCCCTTTCCGAATACGTTATCGTATACGGCTCGAGCTATTCCGATTACGCCAAGATCTTTGCGGAACGTGTCGGCAAGATCACCGGCATCCGATTTGAGCTCGTTTCCGATAAAAACGAGGTTGCAGAGCACGAGATCGTCATCGGCTCGACCTCAAGAACCGGCATCGCAGCCGACTTCGGCGTTGACGATTTCGAAATCAAGGTAAGCGGAAAGAGTCTCCACCTGATCGCTCCCAACAAGACCGCCCTCGGTATGGGATGCGCGGAGCTCATCGAAAGTCTTATTGATGAAAAGACCTCCTACACCCTCTCCGAGCTTGCTCTCAAGTACACCCTCCCCGTATCCCGCGATTACATAAACGATATCGAATCCTTCCCGCTTCACTGGGCAATGGAGTTCGACACCCCCGATTGGATGCTCGATTTCGATGAGAAATACGCCGCATCCATGGATCCCACAGCCAGACTTATGTCCTGCGCACACCGCGGAGATATGGTCTACTACCCCGAAAACTCTATCGAAGGCATCATCAGCGCGATCATGATGGGTTGCGATATGGTCGAGATCGACCCCAGACTTACCAAGGACGGCGTTTTCATCCTCCTTCACGACGCAACTCTCACCCGTACAACCAACGTTGAGGAATTTATCGGTAAGAACGGCTTCCCCAACTCCTATGACGTATCTGCTTGGACATATGACCAGCTCATGCAGCTCAACCTCAAGAACGGAACCGGCGGCGACGGAGCTAAGCTCACTCCCTATAAGATACCCACTCTCGATGAAGCAATGAAGGTCTGCGCAAACCGCATCTTCATCCGTCTTGACGTCAAGGGTCCCTCAAACAGCGATCTTCCCTTCTGGGATTTTGAGAAGGACATCTGGCCTCTCATGCAGAAATACGAGAGCTACTCGAACATCATCTACACCTGGCACTCATGGTTCAAGGCAAACAGCTGGAGTCTGACCAAGACCTACCGCGCAAAGGCAGAAGCTCTCTGCGGTAAGCCCGGTATCGTCTTCATCGGCGACCAGAATACCCTTGCCTCTAACAAAAAAACCATCAACGCATACGACTTCAACCCCGGAATCAGACTTTCCGTCAATTTCGGAGATATCGACTACAAGAAGTATCTCGAGGAAAACAAGGATAAACTCGCTTCTTACAAGGATAAGCTCCGCACCTACGCGGACGTTCACAACGGCAACAACGAATCCCACGCATTCTACGCCGAGCTCTACGACGCGGGAATCAATTACTTCCTCGTCAACAAAGCGCTCTCGCTTTGCACCTATATCGCAGAAAATTTCAGCGCGACGGAATACCAGAATTAAGTGGACAGTGGTTAGTGGACAGTGGACAGAAAGTTGAGAATGATAATTTAATTATTATTATCAATCCATTATTGAACAGATAATTTAATAAGTAAAAAATCTCGGATATTTGGAGCAAACTCCAATTATCCGAGATTTTCTATTAGTGTAGCTTATTTGTTTAGTTTTTTGCCTTACTTAATTATAAACGCACGAAACAAAATTATAGATAAAACTCCGCATCTTTCTGTCCACTGTCCACTGTCCACTAATCACTGACCACTTTTATCTTCGCCACCCTGACAACATAATTTCTTCCGCATATATACGGCACGGTTTTGATGACGGTCTTTTCTCCGCGTTCCTCGAAATCGAGGGGATCGGAGTTATCGAGCCATTCTGCGGATATGACTTTTTCGCCGTCAAGAGTGAAGACGTCCTCGTATCTTTCCATGTTCTTCGCTCTTGCCGCGTTCGGGTCGGCTGACATGGGAAGTCCGAAGCAGAAAAGGTAGAGGGTTTCTCCGTCGCGGAGAAGGAAATCGCCTCCCTCACAGCTTTCAACCTCGATTCCCGAGGGGCGCGGCTTGCGGATGGCTTCGTCAAACATTCCGACCCATTTTCCGACCATACCGTAAAACGCGCGGTCGATCTCGGAGATGTAGCCGCTTGCCATCGGTCCGACGTTGAGAAGCATATTTGCGCCGTAGCGGCGGCAATCGCAAAGCTCCTCTATGATCGTTGCGGGAGATTTATAGAGCAGGTCGCCCTCGGCATATCCCCAATGTGATCCAAAAATTTCGCACATCTCGGAGGCAACGTATTTCGGCGAGCCTTCGAGGTTCAGCGGCTTCGGCTTGCCTCGCTCAAACGTCACGCTGTCAAGCTCTATGTGTCCGAGCTCACCGAGCGCGGAAAGTCCCGTATTATTCACAATGATCGCCTCGGGCTGATAGCGGCGGATCATAGAATACATCGCGTCCTCTTCCCAGTCGGCATCCTTTTTGCTCCATGTTCCGTCGAACCAGATGCCGCCGATCCTTCCGTAGCGCGTGCAAAGAAGCTCGACGCTCTTTCGCAGAAAATCGAGATACGCGGGGAAATCCGAATCGAATCTCTCGTCATACCAATCAAGGTAGGTGTGGTAGAAAAACGGTATAATTCCGTGGCGGTTGCAGGCGTCGACACACTCGCGCACCAAATCTCTTCCTATAAATACTGCGGTTGAATAGTCGTTGAGCCCGCAGGTGTCGTAGAGAGAAAAGCCGTCGTGATGGCGCGAGGTCAGCGTGATGTACTTGCATCCCGCGCCCTTTGCGGTAAGCACAAGCTTTTCCGCCCAATCCTCCTCGGGTCTGAAGGAAGGAGCATAGCTGCGGTATTTATCCCTCGGGATCTTATGCTGATGCATTACCCACTCACCGTGACCGAGTATGCTGTAAACTCCGAAATGAACGAACATTCCGAGTCCCATATTTTCAAAATCCTTGACGTACTGATGAACTATCATTGGGGGCACCTCCGTGCTTTTTTTATATTCTAACATATCCGAGCTTGAAAATCAAGTTTTTTATCATTATTACTTGATTATTTCTTCATTGTATGATATAATTTTCACGAAAATAAATCCCTAAAGGAAAAGTGATATGAAAATTGTATGTGTTGCCGACCATTTTATGGAGGAATCCTTTTACCGCGACTGTATGGCAAAGTTCCCCGAGATCGAGCTGATCGACGTGCCCTACTTCGGTTCTCATTCAAGAAACGAAATGCGCGAGATCGCCGACAAGCTCGAAAAGGGCGGTCCCTATGCCTTTGAGCCCCCCGCAGAGCTTTACGAATCTATCAAGGACGCGGACCTGCTGATGGTCCATCTCTGCCCCGTTCCTCGCGGACTTATGGAGGCGGCTCCCAAACTCAAATACATCCTCACCAATCGCGGCGGTCTTGAAAACATCGACCTCGCCGCGGCTCACGAGCTCGGCATTCCCGTTCTCAACAATCCCGCCCACAACGGTAACGCGGTAGCAGAGCTGACAATCTGTCTTATGATTTGCGAGACGAGAAACGTCACCCGCGCGCATTACGCAATGAAGAACGGTGAATGGCGCGAGGCTTTCCCCAACGTCGGCAGAGTTTTTGAGCTTCGTAACAAAACCATCGGTCTTGTCGGCTTCGGCACCATCGGACGCCTTGTTTCCGAAAAGCTCCAACCCTTCAACGTCCGCATTCTCGCGACCGACCCGAACGTCACCCCCGACGATCCCGATCTTGCAAAATGGAACGTTGAGCTTGTTGATCCCGACACCCTCTTCTCCCAGTCCGACATCGTATCCGTCCACGCAAGAACCGAAAAGAAGGAGCGCATCATCGGCAAACACGAATTTGACCTGATGAAGCCCACCGCAACCTTCATCAACACCGCGCGCGCATACCTCGTTGATTACGATTATCTTGAAATCGTACTCCGCGAAAAGCGCATCACGGGCGCGGCACTCGAGGTATTCCCGAAGGAGCCTCTCGGACTCGACAGCCCCTTCGTTCAGCTCGATAATGTCACCCTTACCAACCACCGCGGCGGCGATACGGTTAACTGCTATTCAGACAGCCCCGAATATCTCGTCCGCGCTATGAAGGACCTTATCGAAAACGGCAAAAGACCGCGTTTCTATATTGAATAATTAAATAAATCGCTCGGATAATCCGAAATATTTCGGATTATCCGAGTTTTTTATAATAGGAAAATTTCCTCACATCGCAAGAAATTTAATCTTCCGCCAGCCACTAACCGCAAGTCACTATTAATTGTTATTTTGCACAAAACTGACTTCACAAATTTGTACAATACACACAAACTTTTAACAAATTATTACAATTGCTTGACAACACAATTTAAATGTGATACAATTAATTATCAATCTATAATGTAGAAAGGAAAAACATTATGAAAAAGACACTTTCCATCATTCTTACTCTTTGCATGGTTCTCGGTCTTTGCTCTTTCTCGGTAGCAGCTGCTCCCGAAGGAACCGC
>JAGBYM010000112.1 GCA_017628755.1 Clostridia bacterium
AGCTCGGCGTGCGTGCCTTCCTCGATGACCTCGCCGTCCTCCATCATATAGACGCGGTCGGCAAGCGTTGCGGAGGATAGTCTGTGCGAGATGAAGATGACGCTTCTTCCATCGGTCGCACGGATCATGTTCTCAAACATCGTGTGCTCGGCTATCGGGTCGAGCGCGCTTGAAGGCTCGTCGAGAACGACAAAGGGCGTTCTTTCGGCAAAGATGCGGGCAAGCGAGACTTTCTGCTGCTCTCCGATCGAGAGGTTGACGCCCTCATCGTCGAATTCGCGGGTCATAGTCGATTCTATGCCGCGCTCGAGCTTTTCGATCTTCTGCCACGCGCCGCTTTCCTTGAGCGCTTCGGTTACGATCTCGTCGTCGCCGTCGCGGGGGAGACGGAGAACGACGTTCTCTTTAACCGAAAGAGAGAAGAGCTTGAAGTCCTGAAAAACGCTTCCGAAGAGTGCACGCCAGGAGGAGAGGCGGTAGGATTTCGCATCCTTGCCGTTCAGAGTGACCTCGCCCTCGGTGGGGTCATAGAGACGGAGAAGGAGCTTGACGAGCGTGGTCTTGCCGCTTCCGTTGCGTCCGACAACGGCAATTCGCTCACCCTCGCGGATTCTGAAATTGACTCCGCGGAGCGATTCCTTTTCCGCGCCCTCGTATTTGAAATGAACGCCCTTGAACTCGATCTCGCCCGATTTCGCCTCGGGAGCGGAAGCGTCTTCCTTGATCTGAGGCTCGTAGTCGAGGAAGTAGCGGACGTCCTCAATGTAGAGCGCGTGCTCGTCGAATTCGGCTACGTACTGAACAAGCTGTGAGAGAGTGTGTGAGACCGTGCCGATCGAGTTGAGGACTACAAGGCAGTCGCCCATCGTCATCGAGCCCTGACCCGGACCGACCGTGCGCCATACGGCATAGAGAGTCGCGCCGAGGACAGTAAGACCGTCCATACCGAAGTTCAGAATGCAATCGAGGATGGCAATGCGCGTGCCGTATTTTCTTGTGATCTCATTGTAATTTCTGCGGACCTCGCCGAGCATATCGAGCTGATGCGAGAAGAATCCGCCCATGCGCATCTCCTTTGAATATTCGCCGAGGTAGAAGGTGCGGCGGACGTAGGAGAACTTGCGGTTGATCGGCTTGCGCGCGGTGTTCTGGTCGTGCAAAAGCTTGTTTCTGCGCTTTCTGATGAAGCCCAAAGCCAGCGGGACGAGCGCGAAGATGATAAGGAATGGGTCGATGGTGAATATCAGGAAGGATGTAAGAGCCAGCGAGACAATGTTCCAGATGAGGTTGTCAAGCGTGCTCATAACTCTCCATACGCGGTCCTGCGTTTCATCCATCGCCTTGACGTATTTGTCGTAGAACTCGGGTGTCTCGTAGCAGGCAAGATCCACGTCGGTTGCCTTTTTGTAGAGCTTACGGCGCAGAGTGTGGTTGATCTTTTCGGAGTACTGCGGCGAGATGGTGTTCCAATAGTAATTCGAGCACATCCAGATCAGTATCGCACTGCCGCCTACGGTAAATATGTAGGTAAAGATCGCGTTCGTGGACCACCCATTGCCCTCGACGCTGTCAACGATAAGCTTGATGAGGTACGTGCCCAGAAGGAAGTTGAGCGGCGCGTTGATGAAGGTTGTGAAATAATAAACGAAGAAATACAGCTTGGAAGTATCCCAGACCTGACGGAGCGCGAAAATATTGTTTTCGATATTCCGCTTGAAGGGGAGCTTCTTTTTCTTCTTTTCTTCCTTTTCCTTCTTCAGCTCCGCGCGCCGCTCGGCACGGAGCTCTTTTCTCGATTTCTTTTCTTTTTCCATATTGCTCCTTTCGGTGATGTCCGTGTGCAAAAAAAGAGCACACAAACGGTGTCTTGTGTGCTCTCACAATATGGCGCAATGATATTATGCGCGCGTATGTACGGAGGAATAAATAATTCCGGTGAGAGCACTTAGTGTCATGTTTTTCATATTTACTTCCTCCTTCCTTTTGTTTTCATTGCCCTAATTTTACCACGCCGAGACGCGTTTGTCAATAGATTTTTATAAATTGGTAACTCAACTTATTGTTGAGTAAGGAGGAACTCTGATGTAATTATATCACAAAAAATGGCTTTTTGCGAAATCTGGGATAAATAGTATGTTTTTTGGGATAATTTAAACAGTTGAGTGGAAAATACCTGAAAAATTGCTCCTCCGATCTCATCAACGCGTCGTTTTTTTCGATAAAATAAAAATACGGCTCATCCGAAACAATTGTTTCGGATGAGCCGTTGCTTTTGTAACTGTTTAAAATCTGTTCTTCCCCGCGGTGAGCTTGATGAGAAGGTTGATGTCGTCGGGCTGAACGCGTGCTTCTTGCGCCGCGCGGCAACGCTTTTCTGCGCCGCATTTGGTGCATTTGTGCGTGATGATATAACCCTTTTTGAGGTCGGGCTCGACGAGGATGGGTTCCATCAGTCCCAGGCACTCGCAGGCGCGGTCGCCGGGATTTTCGTCAATATGTATCGACCACAGACAGAAGGGGCAGTGGTTGCGCGAGGATGATCCGAGCGGTTTTACCTCGCGTCCGCAGTGACCGCAGATGAATCCTGAGTCGTTTTTTGCAAATCTTTTATTTTCGAGTTCCATATTTTTTGCCTCTTTTCGCTCTTTTTTCAAAAAAGCTCTTTATTTATTGAAGAAAATGTAGTATAATTATATTAATTATACACCTGCGAAGGCTCACAGTCAAGAGCTTTGCGATAATTTAGATCCGCGGAGGTTCGGAAAATGGAAAAAAAGAATAAATTGCCCGAGCTTCTTGCTCCTGCGGGTTCGCCCGATGCGCTGAGCGCCGCCATACGTGCGGGCGCGGATGCGGTCTATATGGGAGCTTCCGGCTTCAATGCCCGTATCGGCGCGGCAAACTTCACGCCCGAGAGCCTGAAATATGAAATTGCACGCGCGCACGAAGCCGGTGTGCGTATATATCTGACTCTTAATACACTCGTCTACGACCGCGAGATCGGAGATCTACTGAAGACCGCCGAAGCCGCATACCTTGCGGGCGCGGATGCCCTTATCGTTGCCGACATCGGCGTGGCATCCATGATCCGCCGCACATTCCCCGATCTGCCCCTCCACGCATCGACGCAGATGTCGGGTCACAATCTCGAACAAGCCAAGCTTATTTCTGAACTCGGATTCGAGCGTATGGTCATCGCACGCGAGACTTCGATGGAGGACCTCGCGCACGTCTGCCGCAACTCTCCCATCGAGATCGAAGCCTTTGTTCACGGCGCGCTCTGCGTCTGCCATTCGGGTCAATGCCTCTTTTCCTCGATCGTCGGAGGACGCTCGGGAAACCGCGGACTCTGCGCACAGCCCTGCCGTCTGCCCTATTCCGACGGGAAGGGCGGAAAGAGCTATCCTTTGAGTCTCAAAGACCTCTCGCTCGCGCCTCATCTGCCCGAGCTTATCGAAATGGGCGTTGCTTCGCTCAAGGTCGAGGGCAGAATGAAACCGCCCGAGTACGTTGCGGGCGTTATCTCGATCTGGCGCAAGCTTCTGGATGAGGGAAGAGGCGCGAATGCCGAAGAAATGCGCCGCCTTGCCGAGATATTCTCGCGCCAGGGCTTTACCGACGGTTATTACACCAAAAACATCGGCAAAAATATGCTCGGTATCCGTACCGAGGGCGACAAGGCACGTTCCGCGTCGCAGAAAACGAAAATAGAATACAAAAACGACCGCGAGCCGATCCCCGAATACGCCGACAGAGCTTGCCGCGCGTCGGATTACAAGCCGCAGAGAGGAACGGGCAGACGCGGAAAGCAGATAATCAACTCCGCTGTGTTTATGAGCGCGTCGCAGTACACCGCAAGTGCGGCAAAATATTTTGATATCGCCTACCTTCCTCCCGAGGAATTTCCGAAGGCAAGGGGCGCGTGCGGAGTTATCCTCCCGCCCGTCATTTTCGATTCGGAAATGCCCCGCCTGCGCCGTCAGCTTGAAGAAGCCAAGAAGCTCGGCGCTACAGACTGCCTTGTCGGCAATCTCGGGCACATCTCGCTTGCTCGCGAGTTTGGCTTTAAGCTTCACGGCGATTTCAGACTTAATATCACAAACTCGGAGACGGTTGCGGCTCTCGAAGCACTCGGATTTGAGGATCTAGTCCTCTCACCCGAGCTGACTTTGCCGAGAATTCGCGATATTTCTGGTTGCACATCCGCCGTTGTTTACGGCAGACTGCCCCTTATGGTTACGGAAAAATGCGTCGGCAAGGAGATCGGCGGCTGCAAGGTCTGCGAGAGCGGACGCGCAAAGCTTACCGACAGAATGGGCATCTCGTTCCCCGTGCTGAAGCTTGAGGAGCACCGTTCGCTGATAGTCAATTCGCTTCCGACCTATATCCTCGACCGTCCGCGCGACCTGACGGATGGATTTATCACCCGCCGTCATTATATCTTTACGACGGAATCTCCGCGTGAGGTCGATACACTTATTAAGACGTTTTTGTCGGGCGCACCCATCCCCGGCGGAAAATGCCGCCGTTTGCCCCAGAACCAACCCGCAAAGAAAGGAAAATAAAGGTGAAAACATTTAAGAATTTTACCTCGGGAATCGCGGTACTGCTCTGCATTTTCATATGCATATACGTGCTGACGCTCTATCTGAAGTTTAACCCCGAGGAGCCCGAAATCCTTGAAGACGGAACCGTCGAGGATATCCCCGGCAAGCTTGAACAGTTCCTTGACGCGAATATCAATACCGAGGAGCATCTTACACTTTGCTTCCTTCTTGCGATTTCTGCCGCCGCGGGATTCATCCTTGAAAAGGTTCCCGCTTTCGGTATGCTGACCTCAGCCGCCGCGCTTTCATACGCGCTGACGATGATGCGTTTTGAAGCGCTGCCGAAATTCCCGAAAACTGTCGTCGTGCTCTGCATGGTTCACGCTGCCGGTGCAATCTTTTATGCCGCAACCTCCGAAAGGGGCAAAAAATCCTTCCTCGGACTCAACAGCGCGGCATCGGGCGCTCTGCTTTGTAACACCGTCACGATCGGTATTTCGCTCTACATCTACCGCATTCTTCACGCCTTTAACGGAGTTACCGAAAAGCTTGAGGCTTTGGAGGAGGACGGATTCATTATCAACACCAAGCTCGCCGCGATCCCCGACGTTATGGACATAATCTGGCACACGTATGAAAATCACGGCATTCAGCGCGCGCGTAGACTTCTCAACGAGCTTTCGAAGCAGTACACCGCCAAGGGCATTGAAGAGGATATGCAGATGACCTTTGTTGGTGAGGAATATTCGGTCTATCTGAGACTTGCCATCATCGTTTTCGGCGTGCTGATCCTGACACTCGTTTTCCGCCGCCGCGCGTGGGTAGGCGCGTGCCTTTGCGCGATTCCGCCGATCTGCGTTTTCTCAAATATCATGTACGATAAGATGTCGACCTACACTCTGACTATCCTTACGCTGACCGTAATGTCCGCGATCGGTGCATTTGCGGCGTACCAGAGAGAGGGCGCGCCCGCGCTTGTCGGAGACGACGGTGAGGAAATCGAAATCGAGGACGAGGACGATCCCCTGCCCGAAGAGATTCCCGCAAGCGACGCCGAGGACGATATCGCGGGCGAGTCGGTCACCGATTGGGAATGCTCAAAGCTCGATTATTTTTATCAGAAGCCAACTCCCGATCCCGTAAACGAGAGCGAGAGGGATGAATATCTTGAAATAGAAGGTGAAAGTGATGGAGATCAGAAAGAAGATTCTGAATAAGATCGAAGAAGGAAAAGAAGTCGAAGTTATCTTTTTCAAGGTTAAATTCAATAATTTCCGCGACGTAAGCTATTCGACAGCCAACGAAGTCACCGACAGAGAAGAGTGGGACGAGTGCGAATGCGCCCTCACGCTTCCCGATACTTATACCGACGAGGGCGACGAAACTCCCCTTATCCTTTCCTGCCACGGTGCGGGAAGCGTTGTCCGCGAGGCTGACGACAAGACCGGCGGACTTGCGTACTGCCGCGAGTGCCTCAAGCGCGGATATGCCGTTCTCGACGTTTGCGGTTCTCAGCCGCACGGACTGACAATGGGCTGTCCCGAGCATATTTTTGCTCTCCACAAGGCGTATCTTTACGCTATTAAGCACTATAATCTTTCGAGCCGCGTGCTCGTTGCGGGCGCGTCGATGGGCGGTCATACCGCAATGAACTTTGCTCATACCTTCCCCGGAATCGTTATTGCGCTCGGACTTATCTATCCCCGTCTCAATATGGACGGCGTGACTATCGGTGATCATTACTGCATCGGCACCTGGGACAAGACCAAGAAGAGCGAGACCACGGGCTACAGCACCCACGACCGCATAGTTCAGATCTACCGCTTCCCCGAGGACGAATGGTACGCGCCGAACACAATCGGATTCAATCCCTATCTTACCCGCTCCTACATAGGTGCGGACGGCAAGCGCGTTGTTATTCCGCCTTGCCCGATCAAGGTTTGGCAGGGAGATTCGGACACCATCGTCGATCCCGTAATGGTCACAGAATTCGTCGAATCTGTCCGCCGCTCGGGCAGCTACATCGAGTTCCACCTCATGGAGGGCGTCGGACATAAGATGAACGACGTTATGAGAACAGAGCTTGCGATGTGGTTTGATAGATTCATATAAAGTGCAGAGTGCAGAATGCAGAGTGCAGAGTTAATGAAATTTTTCTCGCAAAGCTCGAAAAATATTTGTGCAATAATTTGATTGGACTTTGATAAAACTTCGTTAAGCTGTAAATTATAAAAACCAAACAAAAATACTCGGAAATTAATGAATCATCAAAATTTCCGAGTAATTTTTTTGTTTAATTTACTAAGCTATCGTTTATTGCAATATAATTGTTTATTAAAGCCAAACAAAATTATGGTATATTTGATTTCCGAGCAAAGCGAGGAAATTTACCACAACTCTGCATTCTTAATTCTGCACTCTGCACTTTTTTGCTCTTATTAATTACTGCCCTTACAATATAATAAATGCAATGCACCAAAAACGCGCTTCCGAATACCGCAAATACCACCGCGAGGGGCATGATCGAGTCGGAGAGGAAGGGGAAGATGCTTGTTTCGATGAAGAACCAGTTTTGTTCCTTGCCGTAGATCGCGTTGCCAAAGTCCGCCCAGACGAGTATCATCAGTATGCCGACAAATTCCTGCCAGATAGTTCTCCATTCAAGCTTGATCCTGCCGAATGCCATATTTAGGAATCCCCAGGTGTAGAGGAGACCGTGGTACATAAAGGTCTGGAAGATGAGGTAGCAGAAGGGCGGCTGACCGCCGAGAGCTGTGCCGGGGTAGACCATCCACATCGTCGATGCTGTCAGTCCGAGGACGGCAACGGTCTTTTTGATCTTCGCGAATTTCGGGTTAAATTCGGTGAAGGGAACGAGCACCGCCATGATCGTGCAGATATTGAAGGGGAGCTTATAGACGCTGATGCCAGAATAGCTGTCGGAAAGCGGCATTATGAAGAAATCGACAACGTAAAATCCGATCGTAAGATAGGCGAAAATATGGATCAAGCGGGTTTTTGCCGTCTTGGATTTGTT
Organism: Clostridia bacterium; assembly: GCA_017628755.1. GTDB lineage: Bacteria > Bacillota > Clostridia > Oscillospirales > CAG-272 > CAG-390. Next base: position 7,585 of record JAGBYM010000112.1, read on the forward strand.
TCTGAAGAACAAGGCGAGAAAAACCGAGCCGCCGAGGATTATGAAAAGATATAAAAAGTGCCAGACGTCAAAAAGTCCGATTGCCAGATCGGAATTGTTCTGGCTGAACAGCATTCTTACAAATTCATACATTGGAGCACCTCCGATTGATGTTTGTAGGTCTATTTTATCATATGCCAAAAGGAAAATCAAGGAATCTTAAGAAATCTTAAAAAACGTAAATCTTCCTTTAAAATCTGCCTTTCTATTGATTTTTGCCCGATTTTGAGTTATAATTAGATAATAAAATAAAAAAGGAGCAAAAAATGGAACTCGAAAAGCTTCTTAACCGTGATATACCCTGCTCTTGCGGACGGGTGCACAGATGCGATATTGACGTTGTCGATATCGGACGGGGCGCGATCGACCGTCTGCCCGAGAGCGCAAAAAAATATGCAAACATACTCCTCGTTGCCGATTCAAACACTTACGGCGTTTGCGGCGAGGTTGTGTATGCCGTGCTCGGCGCAAAGATAAAGAGCGTCTGTAACTTTGAGACCGATGATATTCTCGTTCCCGACGAGGCGGCGATAGAGACGGTCAGAGCAAAAATGGATGTGGGAACCGATCTCATCCTCGGAATCGGTTCGGGCGTTATCAACGATATCTGCAAGTACGTTTCATTTTTTGCGGGGATAAAGAGCGGAATCGTTGCCACCGCGCCCTCTATGGACGGCTTTGCCTCGTCGGGTGCGGCAATGATCCTTGGCGGTATGAAGGTGACCGAGACGACTCACGCACCCGCGCTTATCATCGGAGATACCGACGTGCTTTGCCGCGCGCCCGCCGAAATGATACGCTCGGGATATGCCGACATCATCGGCAAGTATTCGGCTCTTTGCGATTGGAAACTGAGTCATCTTATCAACGGCGAATACCTTTGCTCTGAGGTTTATGATCTGGTTCTCGAAAAAACGGATCTGATCCGTCGCCTTGCAAAAGATATAGCCGCGCGTAAGCCAGAGGCAATCGAGGAGCTGATGCGCGATCTCGTGCTCATCGGCGTGACTCTGACTTTGCTTTCAACCACCCGCCCCGGGTCGGGAAGCGAGCATCATCTTTCGCACTATTTTGAGATCACGGGCATTCTTGAGGATAAACCGTATTTTCTCCACGGCACGGACGTCGGCTATTCCACGATAGTCACCGCGCGTCTGCGCGAGGAGCTTTGCGCACTTGTAACTCCTTCATTTTCTTCGGTTGACGACGAATTGCGCGAAAAATGCTATGAAAGGATCTACGGTAGGATCGCGTGCGAGGTCAGCGAGCTTCAAAGAAGAGCGGGAAGGTATGCAAATCCCGTGAATGACGTTTACTGTGAAAAGTGGAGCGAGGTTATTGGTATCCTCGGTGAATGTCCGACAGCAGCGGAAATTGAGAAAATGCTGACCGACTGCGGATTTGATCTCTCACTCTTTGAGAAAATGTACGGCGCGGAAAAGATCGGAAACGGCATTTGGTTTGGAAAGGATCTCAAGGACAGATATTCTGTTCTTTGGCTCTACTTTAACGTATTTTTCAGCGAAAGCGAGGCTCGGAAGATAATATGAAAAGCTCAACATTTGGATTTATGAGAGATTCCGTAGCGGCGGAGAGCCGCGCGCTCGACGCGCTTTACGAAACAATGGACGAGAAGGAGTTCGTCAAAACTCTTGATTTTATCTTGAAATCGAACCTTACCGTGCTTTCCGCGTGCGGATCATCCGGATTTGCGGCAAAAAAGTTCGCGCATTCGCTCTGCTGTGTCGAATGCCCCGCAAAATTTGTGCCGCCGAGTGAGGCTGTCCACGGCGGAATGGGCGCACTGAAGAAGGATAACCTGCTCATCCTCGTCTCCAAGGGCGGCAAGACCGATGAGCTTGTTCCGCTCGTTTCGATCGCCAAGGCAAAGGGCGCGAAGATCGCGCTTGTCACGGCAAATAAGGATTCCGCCCTAGCCCGCGAGGCGGATGCCGTCCTCTTACTCCCCGACGTACCCGAAAGCGACCGCTACGGTGTTATGTCCACCGCAAGCTTTGCGGCAACCGTCGCGATCTTCGACGCGCTGATGATGGGAATTATGGAAGAAAAGGACTATGCCCTCTCCGACTTTGCCCTCATCCACCCCGGAGGAGCGGTGGGGAAGAAGATCAAATGAATGATGAATAATGAAAAAGGCTGATCCGCTTATTGAGCGAATCAGCCTTTTATTGATTAAAGCAATTTCTTTTTTATATAACGCAGTGTTTTTCCGGGAGTTTTCTGGGCAAAATTGTCGTAAAGATCAAAGTTGCTGAAGGTTCCCCCGTCGTTGTTTGCCCAGCCGATGAGCCATTTTCCCTTTGTTTCGCTGTCGAGCGTGTCGCTTTCCGATTTGTAACGGAAGATGTAATAAACGCCGCCTTTTCTGACCTTGCCGAGATATTCGATCTCGTCGGGAGCTTTTCCGAGTTCTGTAGGATACGAGAGCCAATGAACGAGATTACTCTTTGCAAGATATTCGGGTTTTGCAAACTCCGCGGGGAAGAGTTTTGTCTTTTTCAGCTTTTTGAGCATCGAATAGGTGTTATCAGCGTAAATAAGATCGCGTGCGAGTGCATTTATCGTTTCCTGCGGTACGGGAAAATCGGCAAAGAGCAAGGTTTCTGCGGCAAAGAAGGAAATATTGTTGATTCCGAACGCGAGAATTTTTGTGAGAAGCTCGCCGATCTTTTCGTTGAAGAAAAATTTGCTGACGTCGCAGGCAAATTCGAGGTTCGCGATGATATCCTCATTCAGCTCGCAGGAAAGATAGCGCTGAAGTTCGCTTTTGATATATTCTTCGATCTTTTGGCAGGATTCCTCGGGCATATCGGGAATAGCTTGCTTGAAATGAAGCATTCCCTGATAAAAGAGTCCTTTTTGATACTCGTCCTTGATCGGTATGAGCATGCAGAAGAGGCGGTCGATGTCAGCGGGCGAGTTGTTGCCCTTTGCAAAAATCTCCTCGATCTGAGCTTCAATAAACGATTCCTTGTCGAGAATTTCTATAAGCTCTCTTATATTATCGCGGTCTTCGTCAGGCACGCTTTCAGGAGTGGCGTGACAGCGAGGAATGATGTTGATCAGATTTCTCGCATATTCCATTGCGGTGTCCTTTTTTCTGTAGGATGCGATAGGAGGAATATCCTTGATCAATTTTTTAACCTCGGGAAAGATAAAAGCGGAAAAAAGCGCTTTGTCTTCCTCGTCGGGCTGCGAGCCGGGATGGTTGAAACAGTTAAGAATATATTCGAGAAATTGATTTCTTTCACCGTAATCGGTACTGTTTTGAATAGCTTCTATAATTGCGTTGAATTTTGCCATAGCACTTTTTCCTTTCTTTTGATATATGAAGTTGATTGTTTACCAAATAACAATTCGCTTTTCGGGTGCAATATACATCTGATCCGCTTCGGTTACGCCGAAGGTTTCATACCATTCGGGGAAGTTTCTCGGCGGCATATTTGCGCGGAGAGGTGCGGGACCGTGGACGTCTACGGCGAGGATCATCTTGAGGAATTCGGGACGAGCCTTTTCGCACCAGACTCTTGCCCAGTTGGTGAAATATTCCTCGTAGGATGCGCCTTCGGTGTTCTTCATGATGTCGAGAGTTACCGACATACCGCCGTTGTCCGCCATATTTTCGCTGACGATGAATGCGCCGTTGACTTTGCCCCAGGGAAGCTCGATGCCGTCAAACTGCTCGATCATCGCGTTTACCTTAGCTTCGAATCTCTTGAAGTCGTCCTCGGTCCACCAGTCGTTGATGTTACCGTTTTCGTCGCACTTCGCGCCGTTGCTGTCGAATGCGTGCGAAATTTCGTGTCCGATGACGCCTCCGATACCGCCGAGGTTCTCGCTTCTTGTCTGCTTGAGCGAGTAGAAGGGAGCCTGCAGGATAGCAGCGGGGAAGGTGATGTCGTTGACGAAGGGATCGTAGCAAGCGTCGACCATGTGGCCGGGCATCTGCCAGTTTTCGGGTTCGGTGGGTTTGTCGAGCTTGGAGAGCATTTCGGCTTCACGGATGGCGTTCAGCGAGAGCATTACGTCGAAGAGGGAATCCTCGGGATTGAAGACGAGCTTTTCGTAGATAGCTCTTACCTTATCGGGGTAACCCATCTTGACGCCCATAGTCGAGAGCTTGAGGATCGCCTTTTCGCGGGTCTCCTCGCCGAGGATCTCGTTTGTCTTGATGCGCTCCTTGTAGGTGGCGATGATCTGATAAACGATCTCGGTGATGTCCTTTTTAGCCTCTTCGCCGAAGTACTTTTCGCCGTAGTAGATGCCGACGGGATCGGAATAGGTGCCCGACGCGAGGTTGTATGCGAATTTTTCGATCGACTGCATCTTTTCAACGCCCGTGATAGCGCGGTGATATGCGCCGCCAAGCTCGCGGAGCTCCTCGGAGAGGTAGTTGCAGGCGCGGAGAAGTCCGGTTACGTACGCCCAGCTCTTGTAAAGTCCAAGATTTTCGGCATTGAAGAGAGTAGCAAATCCGCCGAAATATCTCGGCTCGGTGACAATAACGGTCTCGGGTACGTTTCCGAAAAGATCCGAGAGAATAGCGGGGAAGTCGATGGTTGTGAGCATTCCCGCGGTCTCGGAGGTTGCCATGGGATTGTACATTTCAATGTAATTTGCCCATTCCTCGCTCGTTTTTGCAAGCGAGCCGATGATCTCGTCGAATGCGAGGGCGTCGCTTATATACTTGTCCTGATCCTCGGGGGAAAGATCGGTCTTTGCCATGACAGCCTTTGCCACCTGCGCCCAGATTCCGAGAAGCTGTGCCTTCTGCTCAGCCATTTCGGGCTTGTAGTAGGATGAGTCGGGAAGGATCACGCCCGCGCCCTGGATGTAAACGAGGTGGCGCTTGGTGTTCTTCATGTCGGTCTCGATGCCGATATTGATGGGAGTCGGAATGCCCTTCTGCGAGAGGGTCTTGTAAAGACGGCTGAAGTCTTCGGTGGAATTGATCTCATTTATGATTGAAAGATTCTTGAGCGCGGGTGCGATTCCGTGTTTTTCCTTGCGATCCGCGTCCTTTGCGAGAGCATAGAGCTCGCAGGCGCGCTGCAGATATACGTTCGGATAGGACTTGCTTTCGCTCATTGAAGCAAACTCGTCCATCATAATCTTCTCAACGCCGTCGGCAAGATCGGCAAAGCCGCCCGCGTAGGGCTTGTCTTCGGGAATAACGAGATTTTCGATTGTCTCGCCGTTGACGTACATGTAAAGGTCGTCCTGGATTCTGATATTTTCCATGGTTTTTCTCCTTTTGGGTGGTGGTTTGGGTTTATTATAGCATATAATTCGGGGAAAAGCAAGATAAAAAAGAAAATCCGCAGTCTTGCGATAGCGGATTTTTGTTTGGCTAATGACTATAATTTTGATACAAAACAATGTTTCATACTCGCACTTTTGTTTCAGTTTGATAAAAAGATTTCAGTCCAATGATTTCATTCCTGTTATCAAAAATCGGAGTCGGATGTACAAACCAAACGTCCGAAACGCGAAGATACTTCTCAATGTTGCAATCCTCAACCTCCGCAAATACCGTTATTACTTCCTCACCGTCGGGTTCAATGCGAAAAATCATTTTCTTCCCGGTTTCCAGTTCAATAAGAAGATGAGAATCATATATCACTCGGTCCCTCTCTCCCGCTATTGTGCTTTCAAAAATTTTGATTTCCCGAACATTTCCATACGGGCAAGGCAATATTTCACCTGCGGCCAATTCCATCTCTGCTTTAGAAATATTCGCAGTAAACACCATTCTATCGATTCCGTCGAAACAAGTGTCTATATCTCGATCTGCCGTAAGAGAAACCATACACAAATCCGATTCAACCGGACGTTTGAAATAGATATTGACCTTATGACATTTTGTCGGGCTGTCATTCATAGGCATAGAACCGGTATCAAGTCCGATGAATTCACATCCAACCAAATCTTTAAGTGCGGAACACACCTCTTCATCCATGTGATATCTGAATGTATTTCTGCTTGCGCCGAAAACATCTGTATCTCTCCAATATTCCTTGCCCAACCGTTTCAAAGTAGATCCACGTATAACCGCTCTCATTTGGATGCAGGGAGAATCTTGAAACCATTTTGGAACATACAGCGCATTATCGCAAAATGTTACTTCAAAGTCATCGGATATGCGACAAGGGTTTTCGCTGTTTTTTATTATTATTCCATAAATATTCCACCATCCGACGTAAGTCGTTTCTCCCTTTTCGTCTTTTCCAAAGTCATACACTTCGTCGGGATTTTCCAAGTCAAGTCCAAGCTCATTAAAACGCTTTTTTACATCATCAGAAAAGGTGTGCACATATTCTCTGAAAACGCAGCAAGGCGGACATCCACAGTGGTACTTTTTATACGCAAGCGTTTTCATTTTTTCTTCATACACATCAATCGTGTAATCTTCAAATTCAAATATCATCACTATCCTTCTTTCACTTTGAATCATTAACAATAGTATCCATCATGCCCATATATGCAGTACATCCGCATCTTACTCGTCCTTCCAAAGACTGCGTAACCATCTCTGCTCTAAACCTTTTTTCGTCTTTCTAAAAATATTTTATCACAAAAACACAAAAACCGCAACCCCTTTGTATCGGAATTGCGGTTTTTGTTTGGCAAGTATAGGCAGAATAGATATAATATCTCGTAATATAAAAAGCGTTATAATATCGAGTCGAAAGGCTTCGCCTTTCTTCTTCCCACTCGAAAACATAGTCGTTTAGGTGCGCACGCAAGCGTGCTTCCCAAACTCCTTGTTTTCTCCCTCGGGACACTCCCTTCCTCCGCCCCCCGGCGGCGGTCGCGCCCCGAGCCCGCGCCGGCTTCGCCGACGCGAGCGATCTCTCCATCTCCGCCAACGAAATAGGCTCACCTTTCGGGGTGCATTTTTCGTTGGCGGAGATGGAGTGATTTACGAAATACTGTGTGCGAGAAGATGCGGTGCTAAAATTAAATTACTTCTATGCGCACTCTATA
>JAGBYM010000113.1 GCA_017628755.1 Clostridia bacterium
CCATTCTGATTGCCGTATTAAAGTATTTGCTTTCGTTTTTATTCATAAGACGCCCCCCTTGATAACTTACTTTCCTTCGCTGATCTCTCTTGCGAGCTCCACGATCTCATACGCATATTTCTTCTTGCCGTTTTCAAGCATCTTCTTATAAATCGGATAGTTGATACCCGTGCAGGTAAAGCCTATAATACCAATGATAATTCCGAGAACGGTAAGAGGGAGCGTGCCCCCGATAACTTGCATAGAGAGGCACATTCCCATGCCTGCAACAAGAGCAGAAATAATACCAAAGGTATAAGTGAAAATGGTTGCGGGCAATTTTGCCTTCTTGTCGAGCTTGCGAAGTGCAACGATTTTGGAGTTGTCCTTGGGAGCATACTCCTTTGCGATAGACTCTGCGTAAATTTTGTCTGTGTTCATTTTATTTCTCCTTTTCGGTTTGTTGTGTCTTTATTATACCAACCGCAAAAAGGAATTTGAACAACACGTTTGCAGAAAAATGTTGTTTTAGAAAAAATCTATCAGACGAGTGGCTTCATTGCTCCATCAAATTCAAATTTAACTAACTGTTCCAAAACGTCCTTTTATTTCATTATACCACAAGATTAAGAGCAAGTCAACAAGCCTTAAACAAAAATCAAGCAACCCCATTTTCGAGGTTGCTTGGTTTTATATTTACGCCTCAACGTGCTTAAACTGCGCTCCGTAGAGCTCGGCGTAGAAGCCGTTCTTTGCGAGCAATTCTTCGTGGTTGCCCTGCTCGACGATCTTGCCGTCACGCATAACGAGTATGCAATCGGCGTTCTTAATCGTATTAAGTCGATGGGCGACGATGAACGAGGTTCTGCCCTCCATAAGCTCCGCAAAAGCCTTATTGATCTTGATCTCGGTGCGGAGGTCGATCGAGGAGGTTGCCTCGTCGAGGATGAGCATCGGGGGCAGACAGAGCATTACGCGGGCAATGCAGAGGAGCTGCTTCTGTCCCTGCGAAAGTCTTCCGCCGTCCTCTCCGAGAGGAGTATCATAACCCTGCGGCAGACGCTTGATAAATGAATGTGCATGAGCCGCTTTTGCCGCCGCTTCGATCTCCTCTGCGGTCGCGTCGGGGCGTCCCATTGCAATATTTTCGCCGATAGTACCCGACGAGAGCCATGTATCCTGAAGAACCATACCAAAGCAGGAGCGCAAACTGCGGCGCGTGATCTTCGAGATATCGTTTCCGTCCACCTCGATAGAACCGCCCGTCGGCTCGTAGAATCGCATAAAGAGATTGACAAGCGTTGTCTTTCCGCATCCCGTGGGACCGACTATCGCAATTCTCTGACCCGGCTTCGCCCAGAAATTCATATTCTCCATGAAGGGCTTGTCGGTGTAGCTGAACGCAAGATCGTGTGCCTCGAGTCTGCCCGAAAGGGTCTCTGCGCTGATCTCTGCGGCATCCTCTGCATCGGGAGTCATCTCCTCGGCGTCAAGAAGCTCGAAGATTCGGAGCGCACTTGCAAGCGATGACTGAAGCTCGGTCACAACTCCCGAAAGCTCGTTGAAGGGCTTGGCGTAGTTGGAAGCATATGTGAGAAGAGTCGAAATACCACCGGGAGTGATAGTGCTTCCCGTACCGATCGAAAGAAGTGCGGAAACGAGAGCGACACCGAAATAAACGAGGTTGTTGACGAATCTCGTGGCGGGGTTGGTGATCGAAGAAAAGTAAACTGCATTGGTCGTTACCTTGCGGTAGCGTTCGTTGATCTCGTCAAATGCGGCAAGGCTGTCCTTCTGATGCGAGAACGCGGTAATAACCTCGCGGCCGCCGACAGCTTCGTCGAGAAGAGCCGTCTGCTCAGCGGAGGTCGCACTTCTCTTCTTGAAGAGTGAGAAGGTGCGCGATGCGATGAATCCCGCAACAAACATCGACATAGGCGTCAGGATCGCAACGATCAGCGCGACCTTCCAGTCGATGATTATCATAAACACAAGCGTGATAACGATACCGAGAACGCTTGAATAAAGCTGAATAAGTCCGGTCAAGAGACCTTCCGAAAGGCGGTCTGTGTCGGCAATGATACGCGAAAGGATATCGCCCGAAGCGTGGCTGTCAAAATAGGAAACGGGAAGCTTCTGGAGCTTGCGAACAGCCTCGGCACGGATATCGCGGACGATCATGGTGCCCGCGCGGGTGGCAATCAGTCTGACAAACCAGTCAAGCACCGCGCCTGCAACGGCAAGCGCGAATATGACGGGAACGATCTTCGCGATTCCCTCAAAATCAACCTTGCCCGCCTCAACGATAAGGTCGATGCCGTTACCGACCAGGACGGGAATATAGTGCGCCATAAACGAAGACGCCGCGGCAAAAATGAAGGCGATGATGAAAAGAGGTATGAATCTCTTTGCGAATCCGAGCAGACGTCCGATTACGTACTTCTGCTCCGACTTTGAAATCTTGGAGGTCTTTTTATTCTTTGCCATCAGTTTTCACCTCCGTACTGTGTTTCGTATGTCTCACGGTGAACTCCGCAGGTCGCGAGAAGCTCATCGTGAGTTCCGATGCCCGCCGCCTCACCGTCGTCGAGAACGACTATGCTATCGGCATCCTTAACCGCAGAAGGTCTCTGCGAAATAATAACGGTTGCGGGAGTATCTTCGAGCTTTGCGATATTGCTTCTGACGAGCAGGTCGGTCGCGTAGTCGAGAGCCGAGAAGCTGTCATCAAGGATAAGTATCTTGGGTTTGCGGATGAGTGCGCGCGCGATTGCAAGTCTCTGACGCTGACCGCCCGAGAAGTTTGCGCCTCTCGCTTCAACGCGGGTCTCGATCCCGCCTTCCTTTGCAAGGACAAAGTCAAGTGCGCCCGCGGCTTCGAGTGCCGCGCGGATATCATCATCTGTCGCATTCGGGTTACCCCAGCGCATATTTTCGGCAACCGTGCCCGCGAAAAGATGCGAGGACTGCGGAACGACAGCAATCATCTTGCGGAGATCCATCACGGAATAATCCTTGACGTTCTTGCCGTAGACAAGGACTTCTCCGCCCGTGACGTCGTAGAATCTCGGAATGAGGTCAACAAGCGTCGTCTTACCCGAACCGGTACCGCCAAGTACGCCGAGACGCTCACCGCCGTTCAGCTTGAAGCTGATATTCGTAAGCGAATCGCCCTTGCTGTCGCGGTAGCGGAAGGAAGCGGAACGGAATTCAATTGCGGGTGCTGTCTCGTCGATCTCGAAGAATTCGTGTTCCTCGTCGCTCTCAACAGGCATGGAAAGCACGCCTGTGATTCTCTTGGCGCATGCGCCTGCCTTGGTGAGGGTTACGATGAGATTCGCGAGCTTGACAAGCTCAACGAGTATCTGCGACATGTAGTTATAGAGCGCGATGATCTGCCCCTGGGTGAGTCTGCCCGAATCAACGGCAAGTCCCCCGTTCTTGACGATCATAATGATCGCAACGTTTACGATAACGTATGTCAGAGGATTGAGAAGCGAGGAAACTCTGCCCGCAAAAATAGTCTCCTTTGCGTGCGAGGTATTGGCACTATCAAAAGCCTCGACCTGCCCATCCTGATGGTTGAATGCACGGATTACGCGGACACCGCGGAGATTATCGCGGGTGTGGCGTGTGAGTCTGTCGAGCTTCGACTGAACCTTTGCGAACATCGGGATACCGAGAAGGATAATCGCGAAGACAACAACCGCAAGCGCGGGAACTGCAAGCGCGAAGATGATCGACATCTCGGGGTCGGTGACATAAGCCATAACGACCGCGCCAAAGACGATGAATGGCGAGCGCAGAAGCAGACGGAGTCCAAGATTTATACCGTTCTGGAGACGGTCTATGTCGGCTGTGAGACGTGTCAGCAGAGCCGATGCTCCGGCTTTATCCGAGGACTCGCGCGAAAGATAGAGCGTGTGCTTGAAAAGATCGCGGCGCAATGCGCAGGAAAATCCTACGGCAGCCTGCGCGGAAAAATACTGCGAGGTGAGCGAGAGAACCATACCGACCGTTGCGCTGAGCACCATCAGTCCGCACATACGCCAAACGATCTCGGAATCTCCGCCGCCAACGCCCTTGTCGATTATCTCGGCAACGAGCAAAGGAACGAGCAGTTCAAGCAGAGCTTCAATAAGCTTCATAAAGGGCGCAACAAAAGTCTGTCTTCTGTATCCCTTTGTGTACTTCCATAATTGTTTCATTTTTTCAACTCTCTTAAAGTGATATTTTACAAATAAATATTATATCATAATTATCTCTTTTTTTCAATAGGTAAAATGATATAGCAGGTAAAATCTGCATAAATCGTTTTTTCTCTTGACTTTTTTCGCGGATTGATATAAAATATAGTCAGCACACCATTCGGAGGAATAATATGAAACTTAAACTAATAAAAGCAATATCTGCTATTCTGTCGCTTTTGATGCTTGCGGGATGTGCGCCTGCAGTTCCAGAGGATACATCGGATATCCCCGCCGACATCACCCCCGAACCTACGGAAGCTATCGAAACCACAGCCGAGGCAACCACAGAAGAAGAAACCACCGAGGAGGTAACAAAAGATCCTATGGAAAATATGACCAATCCCTACACTCCCCTCAACTACGAGGATATCAAAGCCATCTGGCTTTCGCAGTTCGATATGAACAGCGTTTACTGCAACGGCGGAACGCAGTCGAACGAGACAAACTACCGCAAAATGCTTGATAAAATTCTCGACAACGTCGTCTCAAACGGCTTCAACACCGTCATCGTTCAGGTGCGCCCGAATGCCGACAGCATGTACCCCTCCGAATACTATCCGATGTCGAAATACGTTGTCGGAAGCTACGGTAATAAAGCCAAATACGATCCCTTCGCCATCATGATCGAGGAAGCTCACGAAAGAAAGCTTTCTGTTCAGGCTTGGATAAATCCGATGCGCGCGATGACAACCGACGAGATCTCCAAGGTTTCAAACGACTTCCTTATCAAGCAATGGTACAAGGATAAAGAAACAAAAGGCAAATACGTTGTTGCAAACGGCTCGAATTACTACCTCAATCCCGCGTACGAGGAAGTCCGCGCACTCATCATAAACGGCGCGCGTGAAATTCTTCTCAAATACGAAGTTGACGGCCTGCATATGGACGACTACTTCTACCCCACCACGGAATCCTCCTTCGACGCCGCGGCTTACAAGGAATATAAAGCAAACGGCGGCAAGAAGTCGGTTGAAAACTTCCGCAAGGAAAACCTCAACCTGCTCGTTTCGGGACTTTGGCAAATGACAAAGTCGGTCAACCCCGATATGATCTTCGGCATCAGCCCTGCGGGCAACATCAACAACGTCCGCCGCGACGGTGCAGACGTTGACACGTGGTGTGCGACCGAGGGTTACATAGACTACATCTGCCCGCAGGTCTATTTCGGACTTGAACATCAGACATACGATTTCGTCAAGGTTTGCAAAACATTCTCCGACATCATCAAGACCGACAAGGTCAAGCTCATCATCGGCATGACGCTCGGCAAGGCAAAATCGGGAACAGACAATTACGCCGGCACGGGCAAAAACGAGTGGGCTCAGAACAAAGACATCCTGAAGAGATGCCTCGAGCACACCGAAAGCCTCGATAAGTGCATCGGCGTCGCCTACTTCTGCTATCAGTACTTCTATTCCCCCACCTCCGGCGCAGAGGTCAAGGAAACAAAGACCGAGAGAGATAATTTTATTCCGGTGTTGAAGGAAATTAGTTGGAAATGAGTAAAAGAATCGAAAAAGAACCCGATGGGTACATAAGAGACTTACAAAGAAAAAAGCGTCAAGAGATCAAATGGTTCATAGGATTAAACGCTTTTGTACTAATATTTCCGATAATTATATTTTCGTCTTTACTTTTTAACGCATTCAAGCCGTTACCCGATGTATTGATAACCGAAACTCACGTATTCAGCGAATATTTAAGAAAACAAAGCGGAAAAGGAGCGAGAAGACCGGCTCGTTTCCTTTCGTCGACCGGAGAAATATTCGCATTGAAGTTTGCCGATGAAGATGATTTCGTCAAAGGTGAAACGTATGAGATAACATACTATGTCGGTTTGTTTTATCCTTGGACTTATACAATTTCAAACGGTGAGGAAATGATAGTTTCCGAGCAAGATTGGATTGATCAGAAAAACGAGAATATCAACAACCTTCCCCGTGACGGACTGATTTGTTTTGGAATATATTTAATTATAGCCATTATGGTAAATATGGCTCTCGGATTTTTTTCTTTAGGAAACATTCGAGAAATCAATCATAAAATTGAAAAAAGGCGTGCTAAACGCAATAAAAAAGAATGACAGAGCGCAATCCTTCCCTACATTCGGGAAGGATTGACTCTGTCCGAACCCGAGAAGCATAGCTTCACGGGCTCGAAACGCAGAAGCGAAGGCTGAAGCCTTCGCATTGAAATGGGGCGTTGCCCCATCCCCCACGAACTTTTGAAAAAGTTCGATCAAAACTTCCCACTGTTTTTATTCGCATCTTTCTGTCCACTGTCCACTAATCACTGACCACTTAAACAAACACGACCACCGCAATCGCGATGGTCGTGTTTGTTTTATTTAGTCAAGCTTAAGAGTTCTAACCTCTTCAAGTGCCTTGAGGAGGAATTCGTCAACGCTTACTGCGCCAAGGTCTACGCCGCCGCGGTTACGTACGGCAACCTTGCCCTCTGCAGCTTCCTTCTCGCCGACAACGAGCATATAGGGAACCTTTTCGAGCTGTGCCTGACGGATCTTGTAGCCGATCTTCTCGTTTCTCGCGTCAACCTCGGTACGGATGCCCGCAGCCTCGAGTCTCTCGCGAACGCTCTTTGCATACTCCTCGTGCTCAACGCCGATGGGAAGCACGCGAACCTGCTCGGGAGCCATCCAAAGAGGAAGTGCGCCCGCGAACTTCTCGAGAACGAGTGCGAGTGTGCGCTCGTAGCATCCGAGAGAAGTTCTGTGGATGATGTAAGGAGTTACGCGCTGGTCGTTCGAGTCGGTATATTCCATACCGACCTTCTTCGCGAGAAGCATATCGATCTGACTGGTGATAAGGGTATCTTCCTTACCGTGTACGTTCTTGATCTGAATATCAAGCTTAGGACCGTAGAACGCAGCCTCGTCGATACCGATCTTATAATCAAGTCCGATATTGTCAAGAATGGTCTTCATTACGGACTGAGCCTCTTCCCACTGCTCTACTGTACCCTCATACTTATCGGTACG
>JAGBYM010000114.1 GCA_017628755.1 Clostridia bacterium
CATCGCTTGCGGCGCTTGCGCTGAGGAATGCCCCGTTGAGGCTATCAGCGAGCAGGACGGCAAGTACGTAATTGACCCTGACAAGTGCATTGACTGCGGTTCTTGCGCAGATACTTGCCCTGTTGAGGCTCCCAAGGCTGAGTAATTCAGTCCCCCACATAAAAAGCGGAGTACACGCTCCGCTTTTTTTGACCCTAAGGAACAATAAATTATGGAAAATATAAATCTTACGGAAAACGAAACCATTGTCGCCGTCGGCGAAAGAGTCAGAATGATCTCGAATGGCAAAGGACTTGCCTGGGGCTCCGACTCATACCTTCTCGCCGCCCGTCTGCGTCGCGGTAAGCGCGCATGCGAGCTCGGCTGCGGCACGGGAGTTGTCAGCCTTCTCTGTGCAGCATTCGATAAATTCGACCACGTCGCGGCGCTTGAAATAGAAAAGGAAAGCGCCGATCTTGCCGCACGCAACGTCGAACTCAATTCGCTCGGCGATAAAATGACGGTGCACAATATCGACATCCGCGATGCGCATCCCGACGCGCTTGGCGGATACTTTGACTGCGTTTTCTCGAACCCGCCCTATTTTGCCCATCCGGGTCCCGAAAGTCCCGATTCGATCCGTCAGTCTGCACGCCACGAAATTCACGGCGGAATCGCGGATTTCTGCGCGGCGGCGGCAAGACTTCTCAAATACGGCGGTAACTTTATCTGTGTTTACCGCCCCGACAGACTCGTCGACCTTTTTTGCGCTATGAGAGAGGCGAAACTTGAGCCCAAGAAGATTTGCACTGTCTATGCCGACACCAAGTCGAAGCCGGCTTTCGTCCTCGTAGAAGCCAAATTCGGCGGTGCACCGCTGCTTGAATACGAGCCCCCGCTCTTCCTCTACACAGACGAGATCGTCAATCCCCGCATCCGCACCGAGCGGATCGAAAAAATCTACGAAAAAACGTCTTTTGACGTATAGGAATTTTATGAAATACAACTGTTTGATCCTTGACCACGACGATACGACTGTCAATTCTACCGCCGAGGTCAACTACCCCGCACTTCTCGACACGCTTTCTCATCTTCGTCCCGATATCCGCCCCGAATACGAAAAATTCATGGACTATTGCTTCGTGCCCGGATTTTTCGAGTACTGTACACAGATTCTCAAGCTGAATCCCGACGAAATGAGATTCGAATATAACAACTGGAAAAAATTCGTCCGCGAGATCACTCCCACAGCCTGCCCCGGCATGGCTCGTATAATCGAGCGTCAGCGCGCAGCTGGAGGAATCATCTGCACCGTTTCGCATTCCGAAAGCGATAACATCCTCCGCGACTGGAAAGCGAATTTCAATTCCGCGCCCGACTCGGTCTACGGTTGGGATGCGGGCGAGGGAAAACGCAAACCCGATCCCTTCCCCGTTTTTGACATTGCAAAGAAATATTCACTTGAGCTTTCCGATATCCTTGTGATCGACGACCTCAAGCACGGCTACGATATGGCACGAAACGCGGGCGTAACCTTCGCCGCCGCACTCTGGGCACAGCCGAGCGAGCTTTGCCGTGAATTTATGAAAAATAACGCCGACGTCGTCTTTTACGACACGGCGTCACTTGAAAGGTATCTCTTCGAATGAGCGACACCAAAAGACTTCTCAGCTACGCGCGCCGCGCAGTTGACGATTATCAGATGATCGAGGACGGCGACCGCATTGCCGTCGGTATCTCGGGAGGCAAGGATTCGCTTGCGCTTCTGACCGCCCTTGCGGGTCTGCGCAGATTCTACCCGAAGAAATTCGAGGTCATCGGCATCAGCATTGATATGGGACTCGAGGGAATGGATTTTTCCGCCGTCGCAAAATACTGCGAGGAGCTCGGAGTCGAATACAAGATCGTTAAAACCGAAATTTCCAATATCATCTTCAACGTCCGAAAGGAGCCAAATCCCTGTTCTCTCTGCGCAAAAATGCGCCGAGGAGCCTTAAATACCGCCGCGGTGGAGGAAGGGTGCAACAAAGTGGCGCTCGGACACCATTTTGATGACGTTGTCGAAACCTTCATGCTCAACCTGTTTTTTGAGGGCAGAATCGGCACGTTTTCGCCCGTTACATATCTTTCGCGAATGGACATAACCGTCATCCGTCCCCTCATCTACATGCCTGAAAAGGACGTCCGCTATTTCGCTTCAAAGACCGAATTGCCCGTTGTGACATCGACCTGTCCCGCTGATGGCAATACCGAGCGCGAGAATATGAAGCAGCTTCTCGCCTCGATCGAGCGCAATAACAAGGGTCTGCGCTACCGCATTTTCGGCGCTATCCAGCGCGGAGAGATCGACGGCTTCAAGCCGATCTCGAAGATGCAGGGACTCAAAGCATACGAAGAAGATTCTCAATTGTAAAACTTCGTTTTACAATTGAAAACCGCGCGACTTATCGCCGCCGGCAAAAATCAAAGATTTTTGCCGCTCCCCTCGGCGCGCGAACTCGCCCGGCTCGTCAAATCGGTGTTTTTCCGTCGGCAAAGCCAACGAAAAAACGAATTTTATATATTATTGACTTTTACAATTGGCTATAGCCGAAGAATAAAGGAGCAAGACCATGGAAAGAATCAGAACCGGCGCCGCATATCACGGCAACCGAATCCTTCGCCACGTAGCCGACGACATGGCTGAAATGGCGCGTCAGAACATGGACGTTGTCGTCCATATGTTCTCGCACAACGACTGGGACCGCCACCTCGGCGTAATGAGCGAGATCTGCAAGATCTCGGAATACAACGGTCTTGAGGTCTGGATCGACAACTGGGGCATCGGAGGCCCTCCCGGCGACAAGTCGCATTTTCTTCAGTACCATCCCGAGGCGCATCAGGTCTACTCGGACGGCTCGATCGACCCCGTTTCCGCATGCTACAACTCGCCCGCGTTCATCGCATTCACAAAGAACTGGATCGAAGCGGTTGCTTCCTTCGGCGGCAAGAAGATTTTCTGGGACGAGCCCCACTTCAAGCAGAAGGGCGAGCTTTTCTCCTGCTGCTGCCCGACCTGTCAGAAGCTCTTTGAGGAAAGATACGGTCATCCCATGCCGAACGAAATGACCGAAGAAATGAAGGAGTTCAGAGTAAATTCCCTACTCAATTATTTTGACACCGTCTGCTCCTATGCGGCATCCATGGGCATCGAAAACAGCGTCTGCGTCATGCTCCATACCCTCGACTACGCGAAGAAGATCATGACGATCCCGAGCCTCAACGACTTCGGAATCGATCCCTACTGGCATCCAAAGAGCGGCAAGCGCGATCCTTATGAGTACGTTTATAAGTCCTCAAAGCAGATTATCGCCGAAACCGAGGCTCTCGGCAAGCAGAATCACATCTGGATTCAGGGCTACGACATCCCCCACGGCAAGGAGGACGAGATCATCGTTGCAACCGACGCCGCATACGACGCCGGCGCGCGCACTCTCATTTCCTGGGCGTACCGCGGAAGTGAGTCGAATACATACAAGAGCGAATGCTGCGAGCGCGCATGGGCAGCCACCTGCGAGGCTTTCAGAAGAGTCCGCTCCCGCCACTTTGACGCGATCAGAGAGGCGAATTTCAGAAAGTTTAACTGATAATATCAATCCCGACTCGTTATTATGAGTCGGGATTTTATTTTTCACAAACTCCGCCATCTCTCATCCACCGCCCGCCTTATTACGCAAAAAAAGAGGAATATTTTATCGAAAAGCAAATGCTTAAAATAAAATATTCCTCTTTTATTTTTACAGATTATTGAGTGTTGATATACGCTTTATTCTGTCGTAGGAGGTTGCAATAAACTCCTCGGGGGTGAGTTCCTTATAATCAGCTCTCGCTTTGCGGTAAACCTCGAGCACGAGCGGACCCGCGTAGCCGTATTTATCAAGCTTACGCATCATTTCGTGATAATTGAAGGTTCCGTCAAAGGGAAGCCAATGCGAATCGGGATCGGTCGATTTATCCCCGAAAGGACGGCTGAGATTATCGTGAATATGAGTTGCAACGATCTTATCCGTAAATATATCGATCCACGGAACAGTCTTCGTATAGCAATGCTCGTGTCCGCAGTCATAGCAGAAGCGGACATTATCGTTATGCTCGTAGCGATCCGTCAGATATGCGAGATTTCCGACCATACGCAGGTTTTCAAAAGCGAGAGTCACGCCCTTCTTCGCAGCATATTCCACGAGCGCATCAAAGCGCGAAAGACCGAGATCGTTCACGGGAGGCGCCTGCCAACCGCTCGATACGTGAGTAACTACCGCAGAAACATCACAAGCCGCGGCAACGTCTACTGACTCGGTGATACCGTCGAATATCGTACGGTATGCGTCACCCTCGAGCCACATATTATTAATGCCGCTGTAAGGCGAGTGAAGGAAGGGGAAATCCATACCGTATTCTACAGCCTTTTCCTTGATCGCGGTCATTACCTCGATCGGTCTTTTGCTGCCCGTGAATACCTCAAATCCGGTCTGATGCGCGATCTCAAGTGTACGGAGTTCATCAAATCCTCCGCCAATACAGTCGATGTTGATGCCAAGCTTTCTTTCCATTTTCATTTCCTCGTTTACAGAAGTTCGATACCGTTCTTTTTGCAGAGCTCCACGTCCTCAGCAGGCCAACAAGACGCCTGTACCTCGCCAATGTGTGCCTTACGGAGGAAGAACATACACATTCTCGACTGTCCGATACCACCTCCGATGGTCAGAGGAAGCTTGCCGTCGAGCAGGTCGCGGTGGTAGGGGAGCTTTGCGCGATCGGTAAAGCCCGAGATATCAAGCTGACGGCGGAGTGCCTCGGCGTCAACTCTGATACCCATGCTCGAAAGCTCAAGAGCTATATCGAGAACGGGATAGTAAACGATGATATCGCCGTTGAGTGACCAGTCGTCATAGTCGGGCGCGCGGCCGTCGTGAGGCTTGCCCGAAAGCGGCAGAGCACCGCCGATCTGCTCAAGGAAGAGGGCGCCGTATTCCTTTGCCGCGCGGTATTCGCGCTCCTTGGGTGTGAGATCGGGATATTTTGCCTCAAGCTCCACGGAGGTGATGAAGGTTATCTCCTCGGGAAGCAGATGGCCGATGAAGTTGTAGTCATCGGCTATGTAGTTTTCGGTCTGGCGGAGCGCGTCGTAGATATAGCGCACAGTGCGGCGGAGATATTCCTCGGTACGCTCATTCGGGCGGAGGATCTTCTCCCAGTCCCACTGATCGACGAAGATCGAGTGAATATTGTCGGTCTCCTCGTCGCGGCGGATCGCGTTCATATCGGTATAAAGTCCCTCGCCGGGAGCAAAGCCGTACTTGTCAAGCGCAACTCGCTTCCATTTTGCAAGCGACTGAACGATCTCGAATGTTCCCTCCGAGTAACCCATATCGAATGCTACGGGACGTTCGCGACCGCTTAAATTGTCGTTGAGACCCGAAGCGGCGTCAACGAAAAGGGGCGCGGAAACTCGGCGCAGATTCAGTTGGTTTGCAAGATTGGACTGAAAGAAATCCTTAATTTTTTTGATCGCGATCTGCGTTTGTCTTGCTGTCAGATGCGAGGAATATCCCTCGGGAATCTGTATAGGCATTGGTCTGCACCTCATTTCTCAAATAATAAATAATGGCTCTGTCCTATCAAATGACTGATAATTTTGTTATTTAGGGGAACCCCCACTTGTGTGTTCCCCTCTTTGCAAAGCTGCGCTTTGCAAATTCACCCTTC
>JAGBYM010000115.1 GCA_017628755.1 Clostridia bacterium
TAGGCAAGGACAAGTGCGCGTTCACGGTTTCCAAGCTCAAATTCAACGTCTGCAAGATAAGATTTATAAACTTCATCATCAGGATAAGAATCACAAAGCGACAAAAACGCTTGCCGAGCTTTTAACAAATGAGTATCTCGCTGCTCTTTCTCGGTCTTTTTTCTTTTGCCTATATGATAAAGATCGCACGCGCGGCGATAGCGGAAGGTCTCATCGTCCGGAAATTCCTCAAGAGCATCCTCTGCGACAAGCAAAGTCATCTCCTCGCCGAGCGGAACAGCCTGCTGCCATCTCTGCTCAAACTCCTCGCGGCGGTCTGTGCCGAGAAGGTCATTAAGACTGATTTCCAGTACCTTTGAGATCGGCACAAGCAGATTGATATCGGGCATAGTCTGCCCATTTTCCCATTTCGAGATCGCCTGAGACGAGATATGAAGCTCCGCCGCAAGTGCATCCTGCGTCAGTCCCTTTTTCTGTCGGTATTCGCGTATCTTTTCGCCGATCGTTTTTTCCTGCATTATCTATGCTCCTCAGATTTTGTTAGTTCTATTATATCACACCCGTAAAAAAATTGCAAGTAACTTTTCGGATATACGAAGACAACCGAGAGTTGATACACTCTCGGTTGTTTATTCAATTACAGACTCTCAATAAACTCGCAGAGTCTTGTTGCGAGGAACTCGTGGCCGGCGTCGTTGAAGTGGAGGCCGTCGGAGGTGTACTTCTGCGCGATCTCGGGGTCGTGGGGGTCGAGGCCGAGCTTATGGTAGAGGTTGAGCACGGGAATGTCAAACTGCTTTGCAGTCTCCTCGATGACCTCGACGTATGCGATAAGGGGCTTGGCGTCGGGGCGCTTGTTCGCTCTGGGCGAGGGTGCGAGGTCGTCAACGTTGCTGTAGCAGCAGCGCGCGGGAGTCATGAAGACAACCGGCTTGCCCGCGTAGTTTTCGCGCAGGAAGTTCATAAGGAAGTAAACGCCGCCGCAGAAGGTGGCGGGGGTCTTGTCGCCTATCTCTCCGAAGGGAGCGTCGCCGTGGATGTAATCATTTACGCCGCCGTAAACAACGACCATATCAGCGGTCTTGTCCATGTTGTAAACTCTGCCGCAGAAGCAGAGGTCGTGGCGCGGCTTCTCACTTGCATTCTGCTGGTGAGCCAGACGGGTGCCGCCGATGCCGTAGTTATTAACCTTTGAAAGCTCGCACATCTTCTCGAGGCGCTTGTCGTATCTGCAGTTTACGCGGTCAACGACGCCGACGCCCTCGGTGATGCTGTCGCCAAGGAAATTCACCTTGAAACCTTTAATATTCATAAAAAAGTCCTCCGTTTTGTGTGTTTCTGATGCAATAATGATACCACAAAACGGAGGGATTGTCAAGAGAATTATTAAGTTTGGGCTATCAGCTTCTTCGCCCAATCAAACAAAGTTGCTGACATTTTTTCGAAATCAGCGGCGCCGCCGTTTTTCAAATGCAAAAAGTTTTCAATGATGACCGCGTCATCGGGCGAGGCGGCAGTCAGAAGTTCGCGTTGAGATGAAAAATAGAGTCCCGTCTGTTCAAAAACTATCGCCTGCACCGCGAATGAAGCTGATTTATAGAGTCCGCGAAGAATTTCTTCGCTTTTTTCATGCAGCATATTGTGCACACAGCCGTGATAGATATTGCACGCGCCGATCTTCACCGCTCTGCTCACAGCTTCGGCATCGAGAAGCGGGATCAGCGCATCGAGAGTGCCCCTGATCGGCTTTGTATCGTGGAAAAACTGAAAAAGATCCGAAGGCTCCCAGCCGAGAAGCTCGTTCTTGCCCGAAAGGAAACCGCAGATCAGCTCGCGGTTCTCCAGTCCGTCGAGCATTTCTCCGTAAGCGCGGATATCCGAAGGAGTCAGCTCGTCGAGTATGACAACGACGTCAATGTCGCTTGTCTCGGTTGCCTCACCGCGAGCGTAACTTCCCTGCAAGCCGATAAAAAATATGCGTCCGCCGAAGGTTTGGTCGAGTTTATCTGAAAAGATTTTCATCCAATCCGAAATATTTATCATTTTGAACTTCGTTTATTAATTCAATCGCACATAGCCTTGAGCTTTTTGACTTCTTCTGCCTCGGATGCGGAAATAACACCGTCGCATTCGATAATTATCTCGCATACCAGACCGAGAAGACGCTTATATGTATTAGCAAGCTTTTCGTTAATGCCGCGCAAAATAGTAATACCGTTCTCAAAAGCTTCGTCAAACGAATTGCCGATATCGTCCTGACAGCAATTATAAACCTCTCTCAGCTCATCGGTATCATACTGAAATCCGAAAATTTCATCAAGATACGCTACTTCCTTATCGGTAATCTTACCGTCCGTTGCAATAAGACGGATTATCACGCTTACAAGGTCGTTTGAATAAAACGCCTCCATTTCGCCATACTCGTTTTTGTTCCAAAGGCCCATTTCCTCGATCGAATCACATCCGATTATGAAGGATTCATGCGCCATTTCGAAAGCATCGATCAGTGACTGCAGATTTTTCATGTTAGTTTCCCTTTCCTAATGCAGAAGATATTTTTCCTTTTGATTTTCTTTGCTGAAAAAGTTGTTCCCTGTTCTCTTTGAACGCCAGAACGACCATTTCTATATCGTTGTTACTTACAGGACCGTGATGGTCGCACATAACCAGATTGTAGTTATCCTCGCTCAAAGCATAGCCGTCAAGCTCTCTGTACGTGCCCTTTTTGACGCCGTTCAGAGAGTCAACGTTGCTCTGATACAAATCACCGAGGCCGAGAGAGTGTCCGAATTCGTGCTTTGCTACGTGCATAAATTCCTCATAATCATCGAAATTTCCGCTCTTCGATTGAATGAATATGAATTTACGTGAATTAACCGACCATTTTATGCCGTTTGTAGCGAAAGAACGCTTGTGCACTCTCAAATCATTGAGCTGTTCTCTTTTGCTCTTTTGAATAATCATTTTTTCCGCCGATTCGAAAGCTTCGTGCCAGATCGACGTTACCGGCATAACGACCAGATTATCGAATATCCTGCTATCCTGCGTTATTTTTACTTCCACAGTAAGTTTTTGACCGCCGAACACCTCATACTCACCGCTCCACTGTAAAATGCCGTCAAGCACTGCTGCCTCAAACCTTTCGCGGTCCGAAAGTCCGCCTTCTTCCAAATAAATGAAGGCAACGTTTGTGCTGAGAGTCAGAATATTCCGTCCGTCCTTGAATTCAAGCACGGCGTCGATCGGAGAAAACACGCCTTTTCTGTCAATTTTGATCGTTTTGCCGTCAAAATCAGTCAGCGGAGTGGCTTCGTCCGCAAGCTTATTAATTTCTTCTATCTCTTTTTCGTATCTGCCTTGGCAATAGCTGTTCAGATATGCGCGTGCCTGAAGGTGTCCGGCGCGCGCAGACTTTACCATCAGATTCAGCGCATAATCCTCGGGATCACCGTTTCGGACGAGCAGAACAGAGTCCAGAACCAATTTTGCAACGATAAACATCGCTTCGGGGTCGTTGTACCTGAAAGCTTCAAGAAGAAGCTCGATTCCACGACCTCTCAGTTCCTCGTCATCATAATGATTGAAAAAATATTTCTTGCCCAGTTCTCTGAGAATATCCGGAGACCTTCTTTCGTCCATACCGACCACCTCACATTATCTTTCCCAGACTATTGTATCACATTTTCGCCGTAATGTCAATTGTTATTATCGAATTCGTCGGCGCAGTACATCAGAATCAAAACGCCATTCTCGCCCAACCCTCGCCCGAGATCGGCTCGAGTCCAAGCATCTCTCTACCGAGATTTACGTAATATCGATAGGTGTCTATGTGTACGCCGTTCGGAATACGGTGATCGAGTGCGAATATAGTGCCGCCGCCCATCAGATGAGGCGCAAGACGGTATTCAAGCTCAGCTTTTACGGCATCTTTGCCCTTTGTGAGCGCGTGCTTGTCGATTCCGCCCTTGAAGCAGAGTTTTTTGCCGTATTTTTTGCGGAGTTCCACGATGTCATTGCCGCCGACGGGCTCGACGGGATGAATGCAGTTGAGTCCGCAGTCGATCAGATCATCAAGTATCGGCGACATATCGCCGTCGCTGTCCTGCGAGAAGAGCCTCGCGCCGCACGACTGCGCCGCCTCCCACACGCGTCGGTAGTATGGTCTGAAAAATTCCCCGATCTGTGAAGGTCCGAACAAGGGTCCCGACTTGCCCGCCATGTCCTCGTGAACGATAAGACAGTCGATCGGAACGATCTCGCCAACACGTTCGATAACCTTGACGGCGGTGTCGGCGAAGGTTTCGAGCATATCACGAAGCATTTCGGGTTCTTCGTAGCACGCGATGCAAAGCTCGGCTTCACCCATGAGCTGACGCGGCTGATCGAACGCGCCAACCATGGATATGATCGACAGCGATCCGCGCTCCCAATCCTTGCGCTGCACCTCAAGCATATCGCGATTTATGCGTTTTTCATCGAAAGCATACCAATGCTTGACCCGCTCCCAGTCTTCGGGTGTTGCAACCGGATGGTCAAGCGGAAGCGCAAGAGTCGCACTACTTTTGATAAGCTTGGTGTGCCGACCCATGTGATCAATCGCAAGCGTCATTTCGGGGGTATCTTCCAAAATCTGCGGCTTGATTCCGGTGCGCGCGCCGACGTGACCGGCGAGATGAACCACGGGAACGTAGTCCCAATCAAACGCCTTCATCGATATTTCGGATTCGGTTGCGCCCTGTAGCTCCCACTCGCGCTCAAGCACGTGAAGAGGTCCGAAAAGCTCGCAAAACATCTCCCGCCCCGTGTCCTCAAAAAGCGAATGCGCTATGTATCTTTCTCTGTTCCAGATCATCGGAATCCCTCGCTTTCGGTTTTATCATCTTAAATTATAGCATATTGAATAAAAGTTGTCAAGCCATCCCCGTCCGTATATAATCAAACATAAGGGGCTGCTTCATTTAACCACCGTTTGAATAATAATATTTGCGCAAGAAACAGCTCGACCTGAAAATGCACAAACATAGTATCTCTGTCTCTTCCCCTCATCCACCGCTTCCGCGGTCCCCCTTCCCCGCCGGGGAAGGTAAAGTGGATAGCGATTTGTTTACGTTTGTACAGCGAAAATCATTCTGACATATAATTTTGTTTAGCAAAAAAAGGAATATTTTATTGGAAAAATTTGCAAAGACTCTATTGTGAGTGCAAATTGATTCAAATAAAATATTCCTTTTTGCCTTGTATAGATTAAAATAAAACGATGTTCGCTGAAATGCAAAGAAATTTGGTATAACCCTTTTACCTTCCCCGGCGGGGAAGGGGGACCGCGGAAGCGGTGGATGAGGGGAAGAGACGGAGATACAATGTTCGCACAAAAGTAATCACGAGCCGTACTTTGAAACGCGATCCCCGTATATTTTTTGCTAAATCAATCGTTTATTTATATTTTTTGCACATTTAAAGGGCTGATTCATTGTTTGATTAATGAATCAGCCCCTTCCTTGGCTCACCTGACGGGGTCGGTGAAAGATAGCGCAAAAAGTTATGTCAACTCGGATCAAACCGATTGCCGCCCGCATCCACCGAGTAATGCCTATGTCATGTTCGTATTATTTAAGGTTTCCAATACTTCGATATGGTTTCTTTGGCGAGCTGAACGTAGCGTTTACCGCGCTCATAGTCACCGAAGATCGTGCCGACCTCTCTCTGTGCCACCTCGAACAAACAACCGCTCGCAGCCTTACTGATACCCTTGAAGCAATTGCGTATTGCATCCTCATCAATAGGACCGGGCTCGGTCAAATATTCTGCTCTCGGTTTACTGTAATAAACAACGCGACTTCCGCGCAGGTATTCACCGATCTGTTCCTCATTATTAAAGGGCGATACAGACAGCTTGCGGAGATTGTCCCATTTTGAAAGATAATCTACCCAAATATTGTCTACTCTTTCGCAGCAACCGTAGGAAAGCAGACCGAAGCGCTTGACCATACGGTCGAAATACGGGAAAACGAACTCTCCGAACATTGCGGGAGATACCGCGGTTGTTTCCTGAGATTCGAGGAAGCCCCAAAGCTGCTTTGTCGTTGTGATTTCACCGTCGGACGGCAGTTCATCAGTAAAGGAAAATGACTCCTGATTCAATGGAGAAAAGCCGTTTGTCGGAAGAAGGAGCTTGTTTTCTTCCAAATAATCATAGTATCGCTCGTATACCTTTGTTGCCATGTCCATCAACTCATGCAGCTTTTCGGGACAATCGTACATGGACATATAGTAGGTTTCCATATTAACGAGCTTTACCAAAGGATTGGTGATAGCTCCCTTCAAAGACGATTGCATAATGCGTGACGGAAGAATATCACCGAAAATACTATCGGCAAAGGCGCACCACTCTTTAGTGCCCTCCATATCAACGGTAAATCCGCCGTTTCGGAAAATATCGAAATCTTCCTCAATATCGTCTGTCAAGGGTTCAATATGGTAGCCGATGGAATCCTTGGCTCTGGTAATTATCGGATTGGCTCCAAAAGGAGAACCTTTTACAAAAATATTTACTTCAAATCTGTCCGAAATCGGAGTATCATCGTCAAAAAGCTCACGTCCGACCATAGAAGACAGCAGCTGTCTCTCAAGTCTGCGTGCATCCTGTCCTTCGCAACGCATACGGGGATCAATAACTTCGCGCGGAAAGTTTGAGAAAAGCAATCTGACGGTAGGCGTGTCGCGCACTCCCTTAGCTTGTTTATTCCACATTTCGAGGATCTCGTCATTGCGGGCTGAGTTTGCAAGCGCAGCCTTCCTGGTCGCAAGTTCACGCAGTATTTCCCGATCCTTTAAAGATAGGTTTGTCATGTCATAAACTCCTTTTATTTCTTAGGTGTAATAACTATTCCTGTAAGATACTCTTTATAGGTCTTATCGGTGATATAATCCTCGTTATTAATCATCGGATTTTCGATAATGCCCGAACCGTTCTCCTCGGTTACGGAAAGAAGAGTGTTTACGGTATCATTGTGGAAGTTTATACGTGGAGTTCTGATAACAGAATTGAACTTTCCGTTTACCTTAAACGCGGTTTCAACACCGCCGCGGCTGGTATACCACATAATGTAGGAGTTGGTATAGATATTGCGCGAGCTCGACTGCATAGAAAATGCTGTACAGAACTGGTCGCTGTAGCAGATATCGTAATAGTTATCATTCCATCTGTCCATAAACGCAACGCTGGTAAGGAAGTTCTCATCCTCTGCGTTTTCACCTCCGTAGGTGTAGAGCGGATGAAGATTGCGGAAAATGTTTCCGCCGCTATCAGCCTGAATACCTACGTGTACGCCTGCTATACGCATATTTGTGAGTGTGTTGTCGTGTCCCTCGAGAAGAACACCGATAGAGGTCTTGCTATGATTGCCAACGATATTTACGTTGAAGACATCAGCATCGGAGGAGCGGTTGTT
This sequence comes from Clostridia bacterium, assembly GCA_017628755.1. GTDB lineage: Bacteria > Bacillota > Clostridia > Oscillospirales > CAG-272 > CAG-390. The sequence continues at coordinate 7,452 of JAGBYM010000115.1, forward strand.
TGCGCCCCACTTGATGTGAATACCGATCTCGGTATTCTTTATAGAAACGTGATGGATCGAGGTCTCGCGTCCCGAATCAATAGAAATGCCGTTAGCCTTACCGTTTCCGTCTATTATACCGCCCTCGAAATAATAGTTCGAGCCGGGGATATAAATGGTATTATAGGGTTCTGCCGCGCCAATACGGACTACCGCTTCCTTTTCTGTCCACGAATCCATAGCCTTGAGCTTTGCAAAGGTTGCAAGCTTGAGCGAAACCGCGTGCTCGGGATTTGCGGGTGTGCAGATCGGCTTGGAGAGAAGGTATTCACCGTCGGGGAAGAATATCGTTCTTTGAGGATTCGCCAGAATGAGCTCTTGAAGAGCGTCGGAAACGTCCTCGCCTGTGTTGGGCTTCACGTAATCCGTAACTACAACGTACATATCTCTCATAATTTCTTCCATATTATATATATCTCCTTTATAGCTTACGCTTTGCGTCGGCAATCGGGGACCGGATGATCCGATGGATTGTCGATCACAAAACGCATTATCTCCTCAAAGCTCATCCATTCAACCTTGTCGGAATAATGCATATTAATGCGGCTCGCGATCACGTCAAGAACGCGAAGCCCCGTACGCAGTCCGTTCGACATCAAACTTTGCCAATGCGAAAGGATGATGGGATATCCGCCGTTTTCGAGCGTACGAACGAATTCGCCTTCCTTGCCATCAGCCGTGATGATCTCGTCGGCAACTCGGCTAACGTACTCCTCGCTTACGTCGGGGCAACTGATCGTCTGCCAGGTACAATCCTTAAGCGTACCGGGAATGGAAACGAGTGTTCTTCCCTCTTCCGAAAGTGCAATCCAGGGTCTTGCCTTCGGCACGTTACGAAGTTGGCGCAGGAAAAACCACGCTTCGTTCGATCCGCACGTGTCATATACTGCGCGAGAGATCGACGCCTCATATTCATCCTCAACCTCAATTCCGAAATCCCACGGCGATGTGACAACAATCGGAGAAAATCCGGCGTCTTTCAGAATTTCAAGCGCCTTGGAGATGTACGGAGTCAAGGTCGTTCTGTCCTGAGTGGACGCCCAATCGCGCTCGTTCATCGAAAGAGCTTCACCGGTTGCGAGATCGACCGCCTTGTGGTGGGTCAGCATCTCGGGACCGACTGTAAAGTATGGCAACAGGCGCGTTTTAACGGTATCGAGCCACTCGTCGAGATCCTCTCGACTAACGCCATCCAGACCGTTTACAATATCTCCCTTGTTGCCCGGCATCGGAATAACAGTAAATTTTCCTTTGATTCCGTGCTTTTCCACGATATCGCAAAATTGATCAAGGAAATCATTCGGAAAAGTCGGAATAATCGGTCTGCCGTCCGCAGTCGTTCTTCTGCCGACATGTTCATAATACACGGAAATTATAGGTGCGGGATCGTCAACGATCAAACTCACGGGAATTTTCATTATTTTACCTCCACGAGTGAAATATTATATAAGTTTTATCAAAAATAATTATACCACAAACAAAAAAGAAAGTCAAGCAACATTAAGCAGTCAATCCCCAGCTTTGCTGCGTTTAGTATTGACAATATGCCTTTGTTATGTTATACTATGATCAATGAACAATTTGTTTTTGGAGGTTTATGATGACGTTCGAAACACTCACACCCAAAGGTATGAAAATAACCATTCCCGATATGCACGGCAAGCCGTCGATGGAGCTTGTACCGTTTGCGGTGCGTTGTCCAAACTTTATCGAACTGAATGACGGAACCATTCTCTACTTTTTCTGTATGAAGTTCGGTTCTCAAAAAGACGAGGAAATCGGCGGCACGGTTATGATGCGCTCGCAAGACGGCGGAAAGACCTGGGGAGAGATGCAGCTTCTTTGCTATGACGGAGCTCCCTGTGAGGGCGGCTTGCCAATTTACGACAAAGTTCACGACACGCTCATTCTTATTGCCCGCACAAGACATTGGAAACCGGGATACGAAGAAGATCGCCTTCTTGCCGAAGACGATCAAATTTTAGGACACACTTACGAGCGTTTTTGGATGAATAAAAGCACCGATGGCGGTCGCACGTGGGGAGAATACCGAGAAATTATCATAAAAAACACTCCTGCAAATTGGACAATTCAGCATTGTCCTTCCCCCGGCATCGGAATTCAGCTCGCAAAACAAAAGGATAATCGCCTCAACGGCAGATTGATAGTGCCTTGTAATGATGCAAGTCTCAACAACGGAAGAAATGAATTCCGTGCCCATCTAATCATTTCGGACGATTTTGGAGAAAGCTGGAGAGTTGCGGCTCTTGAAAACTATCTCGGTGCCAGTGAAAGTGTTATAGTCGAACGTAACGACGGAGTACTTGTTTACAACTGCCGCAATCAAAGCGGTTTTCCCGCCAACAGACGTATTCAGTCATTCAGCTACGACGGCGGAGATACGCTTGAAGGAAGCGCTACGGTTGATACTCTATTTGATCCATTGTGTCACTCAGGATTTGCTATAGCAGAGGTTGACGGCAAGGAATATATCTTTTTGACTTCTCCCACAGGCCAGCTTGGCAATGCCACAGATTTTTTCCGCACGGGAACACCACAGCATTGGGGCATACGCGAAGCACTTATGCTTTACGCGTCTTCCGATGGCGGAAAGACGTATAAAGCAATCAAGCAGGTATGTGATAAGGGCGTTTTTGCCGCATACTCCGCAATCTGCGTCACAAAAGCAGGAAAACTTCTATGTGCCTGGGAATCGGGGCCCGAGATCGGACTCTACCGCGATATCAAATACACTACCTTTGACCTTGACGAGCTTGTAAAGCTTTGTGATTGAGAGGCTGACTTTTAGTTGGTTTGAAATAATTGACTGCCGAGCTCTGAACGTAGCAAACGGCAAGTGGTTCAAGTAAAATAAGAAGCAGACCGCTGTTGCGATCTGCTTTTTGTTGTGATCAAAGTACAAATTACAATTCAAATATTTAAGGAATATTCGAAAAAGCTGAATGTAAAATAATTTTCTTGGGAAAATTGTGAAATATCTCTTCGCTGTTTCACTAACATTGGAATTCCGGTACATTTCGCCCCCCCTCGGGGGATGGCGAGGGGGGACCGCGAAGCGGTCGGGGGAGTGGGCAGATGATGCGGGATGGGAGTATATATATAAGGAAGAAAATTTGCTGGGCTCAGAACCAATGTTTGCGGATGAAGAAAGTAGGAAATTATAAGCCAACCTGGATTAACATGCAAGTCACCCTATGGGTGACATTGCACCGTGTTTCCTTGCGGTCTGAACGACCGCATTTCTCTACGAGAAAA
>JAGBYM010000116.1 GCA_017628755.1 Clostridia bacterium
ATTAGCCTACGATCTTTTCGATCTGTACCTTGGTATAAGGCTGTCTGTGACCGATCTTCTTCTTCTCGTTCTTCTTAGCCTTGTACTTCATGACGTAGATCTTCTTGTTCTTACCCTGAGCAAGAACCTTAGCAGTTACGCTAGCACCTTCAACGGTGGGAGTGCCTGCAACGAAACCGTTGTCGTTAGAAATAGCATTAACCTGCTCAAAAACAACCTCGCTGCCTTCTTCTGCGCCGAGCTTCTCGATAAAGATGATATCGCCCTCGGTGACTTTGTACTGCTTTCCGCCAGTAGTGATAATAGCAAACACTGGAAAGCACCTCTCTTTCATTATAGACTCGCTGTGCCTCGGCGGCGTTTTTAAGACGCACTTAAAAGAGCCGATTTCAAGCGGCATATTATTATACAACGTAATAAGCTGTTTGTCAATAGGTTTTGAGAAAAAATATCGTATTTTCTGCAAAAAATCAGTAAGGTCTGATAATATTGCTTATAATGGTGTGCAGAAAGCTCCACATAAACACGCCACCGACAAAAACAGCCAGAGCGGTCAGCAGATGGAAAATCACCTGAAACCGCTTTGTCATATATTTGAAATTTGCCACATAAGCGGTGAAAATTCCGATGCAAATAAACAAGGACATAAATCCTGCCGTTATGCTGAATGGATAAGCGATAGGAGAGCGGCTCACCTCATTGAATGCACATATTGCCATGAACATAATCATGCAGTAAAAACCGAGTGCACCGAAAATGCCAAGCAGCGCGCTGTATATGTAAAAGATGAAGTTTTTACCCCAAAAGGGAATCTTTTCGTTCAGTTCTGCGTTCATATCGGAATCCTCCTTTACTTTATGATATAATTATGAAGGAAAAAGCAGGGAAAATCAACAGTGCACTGTAAAGAAAATATAAATAAAAATATATCTGAACAATGGGAATTTCGCCTGCGGCGAATATCCTTCGGCTTGCCGCCGTGCGGGCAAGCTCGACGCGCTCTGCGCCGAGGATGCGAACCCATTTTTGCTCGCTTTGCTCGCAAAGATGGGTTCTTGTGCGGGTGCCAAAAAGACCGACGGCAAAGCCGTCGGTCTTTTTGGCACCCGCAACGGGAATCGAACCCATAACTACCCCTTAGGAGGGGGCTATTATATCCATTTAACTATGCAGGCGTACTATAAAATTATACCACAATCAAAGAGAATATGCAATACCTTTTTGATTTTTTATAAAATTAAATCCCCGATATTCATCGGGGATTTATGTTAATAGCTATTCCTTATCTTCTTTCTCACGCCGAAATAGATTCCGAGCGAGAGAAGCACCGCGATGATAACTCCGCAGATTGCGTAGATACCCGCGCTGATCTCGATATCGGATTTAAGCTCTTCCCAAAGCTGATTGATCAGGATAAGCTTTTCGCCGCTGAGGTTCTTGTAGGTCGAGGTCTTGACCTCGTCGGTCGCGTACATCTTTTCATAAGCGTCTTCCTTGATCTCGCCCATGTATTCGATGTATTCCTCGCTCTCAACTACAAGTCTGTTCGGGGAAGCGTAATAGGTGTATTCCGCGTTGGCAATTGCTGGTTCTTCCATCAGCATGAAGTTGATGTAGCGCTCCGCAAGCTCCTTGTTCTTGCTCGACTTGGGAATGCACATCGCGTCAACGTAGAGGTTTGTTCCTTCCTCGGGATAGAAGAACTCGAGGTCGTTGTTGTTCTCGTACATCGAAAGGTAGTCGCCAGCGTAATACGCCGCGATACCCGCAGTACCGTGTTCCATCTTGTTGAAGATCTCGTCCATGACGTAGCCCTGAAGGATCGGCTTCTGCTCCTTGAGCTTTTCGAGAGCCGTGCGCCATTCCTCCTCGCTGTCCGAGTTTACGTCAAGACCGAGGAAGTACTGCGCGCTTCCGAAAGCATCGCGCGAGTTGTTGAACTGAAGAATATTGCCCGCGTGTTTTTCGTCCCACATCAGCTTCCAGCTTCCGAGGCTCGGATCGTCCGCATCAACCATCGTGGTGTTGTAGATGATACCGATCATGCCGTAAAGGTAGGGAACCGAATAGACGTTTCCGGGATCGTGATCCGAATGCTCGCTAGTCTCGCCCCAGAATTCGGGAAGAATGTTTCCAATCTCGGGGATATTATCGTAGTTGAGCGGTGCAAGCAGATCTTCCGCGATAAGACGCTCAATCATATAGTCGGAAGGAACGACTATGTCGTAGCTGACCGAACCCGAGCTGAGCTTGGCGTAAAGACTTTCATTGCTCGAGAAGGTCGAATAGTTGACCTTGACTCGCTCGCCGTAGGTCTCAAAGTACCACTGTTCAAAAGCCTCGTTGGAGTCAAGACAGCCTTCCGAGCCGTCCGAAATATACTCACCCCAGTTGTAAACGTAGAGAGTTTTTGTGCCGCCCGAAACACCTTCTTCACCGCAAGCTGTGAGCAGGAGAGGAAGAATGATGAGCGCAACCGCAATGAGTGCGGCAAAACGTATCTTTCTCATTTCGCGCCTCCTTTCTTACCGAACGAGCCCGCAAAATTGACAACGAGCAGGATGATAAGTATGGTGATGACGATGAGAGCCGAGAGGGCGTACATGCTGAATTTTACGTTGTGCGCCGTCTGGTTGTAAACGTAGAGGGGAAGAGTCTGGAAGTCGGGCGAGCTTACGAAATGGCTGATTACGAAATCGTCAAGCGACATCGTAAATCCGAGCATAAGACCCGAAACGATTCCGGGAACGATCTCGGGAAGCTCGACCTTGAAGAATGCCTGTGAGGGAGTGCAACCGAGGTCCTGTGCCGCCTCAGAAAGAGAGACGTCAAGAGCCTTGAATCTCGGCATTACCGAGAGAATGACGTAGGGAAGGTTAAATGTCACGTGCGCGATAAGCATCGTGCCGAAGCCGAGAAAATCGCTTGTTCCGAGGATTCCAGCAAAGGCAACGAAGAGAAGCATCATCGAAACACCGGTGACGATATCGGGGTTCATCATGGGGATGTTTGTAACGGTGTTTACCGATCCCTTGATCCACTTCGATTTCATTCTGTGAAGACCGAGAGCGGCGAACGTGCCGATAACAGTAGCAATAAGCGAGGACGAAACTGCCAGCACAAGCGAGTTGCGCAGAGAAGTCAACGCCTCTTCGTCGGCAAAGAGCTCTTCATACCAGACGAGGGAAAATCCCGTGTATTCCGCAAGGCTGCCCGCCTCATTGAAGGAGAACGCGATCAGCACGATTATCGGAATATAGAGAAGCAAAAATACTAAAACGATATAGGATCTCTGGAGGAATTTCACGGCATGATACCTCCTCCCTTGCCGGCTTTGGGATCGCCGGGCTGCTTGTCATCCGAGAAGCGGTTCATGATCGTGACCGAGATGATGATAAGAACCATCATAACGAGTGAGATCGCCGCACCCACGTTGTAGGTCGAAGGATTCTGGAAAAGACGTTCAATCGTGTCGCCGACAAGATCGATCTTGCCCGCGCCGAGCTTCTGAGAAATGTAGAAGGTAGAGATTGAGGGAACAAATACCATTGTGATGCCCGAAATAACACCCGAAGCGGTCAGGGGCATGATAACGCGGGTCATCGTCTGCCAAGTGGTACATCCGAGGTCCTGCGAAGCCTCGATAAACTTGGGATCGAGCTTTGTCATCGCGGTAAATATCGGAAGGACCATGTAGGGCAGAAAGTCGTAGATCATACCGAGGATAACGCCGAAATTTGTTCCGACGATAGAAAGCTTGTCAAGTCCCAATGCTTCAAGAAGCGAGTTGAGAAGACCGCCGTTATCAAGCAGAGCCATAAGCGCGTATGTTCTGATAAGAAGGTTGCACCACATCGGGAGCATAACGAGAACCATCAGCATCTTCTGCGCACGCGGAGACTGCTTGGACATGAAATATGCAAGCGGATAGCCGATAATGAGGCAGATCACCGTTGCAATAAGCGCAAACGCGATAGAGAGCACAAAGACGTGTCCGTACTGCGAAAGCGAGGTAATATTTGAAAAGGAGAAATTGCCGTCCGCATCGGTAAAGGCAAAGAAGAGAACGAAGATCATCGGAAAGACGATGAACATTATTGCCCAAAGGATGTGGGGCGCGGCGGCAAGTCTCTGAAAGAGAGAGCCTTTTTTCATTCCTCTTCCTCCTCGGGGTCGGCGAGGTGTTCAAGCTCGTCGCTGAAAGAGGAATAGTCTCCGAATTTGCCCGAATATTCGGATTTTTTCATAACGTGAATAGCCTCGGGCTCGATATGGAGACCGATCGTTGCCTCGGGAGCAACGTAGTCAGACGTTTCAAGCATCCACTTGAAGCCGCCGACGTCAACGATTATCTCGTAGTAGTCGCCTTTGAAGGTAACGGACGAGACAGTACCCGTCAGCATGCCCTTGTCAACTGCGACAACGTCAACGTCCTCGGGACGTACGACGATATCAACCTTCTCCTTGGGAGCAAAATCCTTGTCCACACAGGTAAAGGTGTGACCCGAGAAGCGGACTTTGTAGTCCTCAAGCATAACGCCGTCGAGAATATTTGATTCGCCGATGAAGTCTGCAACAAATGCGTTTTCGGGTTCGTTGTATATCTTTTCGGGAGTGCCGATCTGCTGGATCTTACCGTCAGCCATAACGACGATGGTATCCGACATCGAAAGGGCTTCCTCCTGGTCGTGGGTGACGAAGATGAAGGTGATGCCCGTCTGTCTCTGCATGCGCTTCAGCTCAACCTGCATGTCCTTGCGGAGCTTGAGGTCAAGTGCGCCGAGAGGCTCGTCGAGAAGAAGGATCTCCGGCTTGTTGATAAGAGCACGCGCGATTGCAACACGCTGCTGCTGACCGCCCGAAAGGCTGTCAACGCGGCGGCGTTCAAATCCCTTGAGGTTTACCATAGCAAGCATTTCCTTTACCTGCTCGCGGATCTCCTCCTCGGGAGTTTTCTTTATACGCAGACCGAACGCGATGTTTTCAAATACGTTGAGATGGGGGAAGAGAGCGTACCGCTGGAAGACCGTGTTTACGGGACGCTTGTGGGGCGGGATATCGTTTATTTCTTTACCGTTAAAGAAAACCTTACCCTCGTTAGGGGTGACGAATCCGCCGATGATACGAAGGGTCGTGGTTTTACCGCAACCCGAGGGACCGAGCAGAGTTACGAACTCGTGCTCATGAATGTCGAGATCGATAGAGCAAAGAACGGTTTCGCCGTCGTAAGACTTGGAGACGCCGCGCAGCTCTATAAGCTTTTCGTTGTTCATTCCGTACAATTCCTTATCTATATAAAAAAATTCCGGAACGGGTCTATGTCACACATCGGAAAAAAGCGCAAAATCCGTCTATGCCAAAGCATAACGGGCAAAAAAAGCCGAGTGTACCTACGTACCGCAGTTTCCAACCTATATTGTATCAAAAAATGCAGGGAATTGCAATAGTTTTTTCAAATATATTTCAAAAAAGCGTCGAATTTTATTATTTTGTGTCAAATGTCAAGAATATTTGTTTCGCAGGGCGCATAACTTGATTGACATTCCGAAGATAATATGATACAATGTAGATATAAATGACGTAATATGAGGGGTTACTATGATAAAATTTGAAGGTAAAGTTTCAGACCAATCAAAACAGAATATGCGCAGGTTTCAAATGACAGCTTCATTTAGATATTCACTATTAGTGGGCATGCCCTTTGCATTGATAATAATATTTTCTTTGTACGCAGTACTGACTAATACTGTTTTTTCTAACTTGGATTTTTGGTTGGTATTAGCTGTGGGTCTTCTCTTGTTTTTGGCTTTTTCAGTATTGCCTATGCAATTATACTCATTAGAAAAAGTAAAAGCAAAAAATTGTCCAAAGATTTTAAAGTTTTCGTATGAAACTGAGTATGATAATGAGTTCTTTTATAAAGATGAACTGAATCAAGAATTCTATAAATATACTAATGATGTATCAAAAATCATTGAATATGAAAATATGTATATTATAGTCTTTTCCAGTTTGATAGGCATAGGAATTGTTGCTCAAAAAGACTTACTTGTAGAAGGAACTCTTGAAGAATTTGAAAAGCTTTTTGAAGGAAAGATCATTCGCAAAATAAAGTGACTTTTGAACCAACCAAGCGATTTATCATCGCTTGGTTGGGAATATACGGCTATTATCGCTTGTTCACGCTAATTCGTTTTTAGGAGTCAAATCTGAGAAATTCTAAATTTGTTTTGTGTATTTTAACTCTCGCATTGGTATTAAGCACTACTGTCGGCTGTCAGCAGTACCATGGATCGTATACTTTCTGGCGGCAGGATAAGAGCAATATTGAAAAAATAGAACCTAATATTGGCATTTTCAATTAATATTTCTTTGCTTTTTGAGTTTAAGTCCGCACACAAAGACCCCACCAACAGTCCGCAACCAAGGCAGACTACTCCCTTGGTTGTGGACATCTTTAACATCAAAAAGCTGCCTCCGAGGAGACAGCTTTTCTTTATTGATTTTATTCCGCATCAACCTGCTCTGCAGTCTCCGCCTTCGGCTTTCCGAGGTACTCGGGAAGCTGCATACCTGCCATATCAAAGAGCTCGGTGAGGGGAGGAACAGACTTGTAAAGTCCGGAAACGAAGCCTGCGGTGGAGGACTTGCCGTCCGCGCCGCCCTGGCCGTTGTCCCAAACGGTAACCTTGTCGATCTTGAGATTCGAGATCGCGCCAACCTGGATCTTGGTGAGCTCCTCGAGCTTGTCGGTAACCATAAGTCTGATAGCGGCGTTTGCGTCTCCGCCTGCTGCGGCAACGATCGAGGTAAGACCTTCTGCCTGCTTGATGAGGATCTCGCGTGCACCGGCAGCCTCTGCTTCCATCTTCATGCGAATAGAGTCTGCTTCACCGCGTGCACGGCGGCGCATCTGCTCAGCCTCAGCCTCTGCCTGGAGCTCGAGCTCGCGCTTTGCGATCTCAGCCTTAACGAGGATATCAGCCTCGAGCTTTGCCTTCTCAAGGAGCGCACGCGCTTCCTCTGCCTTCTGCTGTGCTACGTAGGATTCCTCGAGAGCCTTTGCTGCCTGAATGTTCTCGGCTGCAACTGCACGCTTGTTTGCTTCTGCCTCGTGCTCGCGGCGGGTAGCCTCGGATTCGGCGATCTTTACCTTAGCTTCGTTTTCACCCGCGATAGCCTCGGAGTTGGAGCGGGATACGCTGACACGCTGATCCTTTTCTGCGGTAGCGGAACCGATCGCACCGTCTCTGTCTGCCTGAGCAACAGAGATCTTTGCGTCGTTGATAGCCTTTGCGGCAGCCTCTTTACCGAGAGCCGCGATGTATCCGCTTTCGTCGCTGATATCGGTTACG
>JAGBYM010000117.1 GCA_017628755.1 Clostridia bacterium
CCCCGAGACCCTGCGCGATGAGCTGATCGCTCTCGGGCTCGGAATGTGGGATTGGATCAAAAACGCGGGCGAGGGCGAAAATGCCGACCATTGGCAGATCGAGTGCCTCGGAGTGTTGCCCGGCAAGCGCGAATCGCGCAGAATGGTTGGCAGATATATGATGACGCAGGGCGACGTGCTCGCGGGCGGTCGCTTTGACGACGTCGTTGCCTTCGGCGGCTGGACGCTCGACGATCATCATCCCGACGGCTTCTACCACAAGGGCAACCCGAATACCTGGGGCGCAACGCCCGCGCCGTACGGCATTCCCTACAGAATCCTTTACTCGGAAAATATAGAAAACCTCTTCTTTGCTGGCAGAAACGTCAGCATGACGCACGCGGCGATGAGCTCGGCGCGTGTTATGGCTACCTGCGCCCTCCTCGGCGAGGCTGTCGGCACTGCGGCGAACATCGCGCGCGAGTTCGGTCTGACTCCCTACGGCGTTTACGAGGAAAAGATCGGGCTTCTGCAGACGAGGCTCACCGACAACGGCTGCTTCCTGCCCCATTTCCGTCGCGATATGACCGCCGCGCGCGCGGCAAGCCTTGAGGCGGACGGGGAAGTGAAGAATATCGATAATCTCCGCAACGGCGCGGACAGAAACAATCACACCTACGGAACCGAGGACGAGGGCGCGTTCGTCGCCGCGGGCACGACTCTCAAGTATGAGTTCGAGCCCCGACGTGTAGAAAATATCCATATTGCGTTCGATTCCGACCTCGACCGCGTGACTCTCCCCGGCGACAAATGCGAAAGACGCCATTCGATGCGCGCGAACGTCTTCCCCGACTCGCCCGTGATGCATCTGCCGCTGACGCTCGTTGAGGCTTACGAGCTTTACGTCACCGATGCGGAGGGCAATCGCAGGCTTATCGCAAAGGACTGCGCAAACCGCAAGCAGACTATCAACTTCGCGCCCGATTATCCAATCGGCGCGATCGAGCTAAAGCTCTGCTCGGATTACGGCAAAAACGGGGAAGTCCACGTTTTCTCTTTTGATTTCAGATAAAAGAACGAAGATGAGTCAAACTTAATGCCTCGGTCCATTTTTTCATTATATTTCGGAAATTCTCCTATTATATTGTATTCCGCTTGAAAATATGTTATAATTAAACCAACAAACGGAAGGAAAAATGAAATGAAAAGATTCCTATTTTTAATTCTTGCTATTTTACTTGTTTTTTCGGCGGTTTCCTGCACGGGCGGCGATAATCCCGCTGAAACAACACCTCCCGAGCCCGAAACTACTCCGGCTCCCGAAACAGAGCCCGCTCCCGCGGACGTCTGCTTGCTTGGTGAGGACGGCAAGGCGCTTTACCGCGTTGTTCGTTCAGATAATGGAAGCGAGGCGGAAGTACAGCTTGCGATCGACCTCAAAAAGTCACTTGCGGAGCTTACGGGCGCGGAATTTTCGCTCAAATCCGACTTCCTTATGCCTAATGAAAAGATCGAGGATATGGCAGAGGTATGTGAGATCCTTATCGGCGCGACCAACCGCCCCGAAAGCGCGGCGGCATGCGAGGGACTGACGGTCAACGATTACGTCATCCGCGTCATCGGAAGCAAGATCGTCATTGCGGGCGGAAGTGATCTGATGACAGAGCGTGCCGTGAATGCTTTCTTGGCAATGCTCAGCAAGGAAAATAACTTCACTCTGTCGGGTAACACCGATATCAGGGAAGAAATCAAGCGCGGTGATTACCTTGTCGCGCTGACAAATCAGGGCGCGTCCCTTCTTGAGATCTATGATATCACCGAAGGCAAATTGGATGAAAGCTCGCTTGTCTGGTCCTATAAGATGCCCTACTACAACATCGCGGGCACAAAGCTTCGTCATTCCGAGACACACGGCGACGTCGCGCTGGCTGTCTGCGGCAACAGCTACGGCTGTATGGTCTCCTACCCCGAGGGCAAGCTTCTGTGGTATACCGAAGCGGCGGCGAGCAATCCGCACAGCATTGAGCTTATGCCGAACGGCGTGATCGCGATCGCATCGAGTACGGGCGGCGAGGTGCGCTTCTTTACAACAGATAAAAAGAACTCCAAGGCCGCGTCGGCAAGCGTGGTGCTCGAGGATGCCCACGGCGTGCTCTGGGATGCTGAAAAAGAGGTCCTCTGGGCGATCGGCAGAACCGTTCTGACTGCGTACCGCGTAACGCTTGAGGGAGGCAAAGTGACTGTCACCGAGGAAACCTCGCTCCGCGCGACGATCCCCTCTGACTGGTCTCACGATCTCGCGCCCGTCTACGGAAACAAGGATGCGCTTTGGATCACCACGGGATCACACGTTTATCAGTTTGATAAGAATTCCAAGACATTCCGCACCGATTATGCAGATCATGAGGTGCTCGACCGCGCCAATATCAAGGGCGTCGGAAATTTTGACGACGGCAGTGCGGTGTTTATCTCTCCCGACGGCGCGTTCAAGACCTGGACGGGTCAGTCGATCTTCCTGCTGAGAAACGGTAAAGCGGAAGCCGACGTTATCAAGTCCGAAACCGGACACTTTTATAAGGTAAGAGTCTGGGATACGAGATATCAGTAAATGCAAGGCGAAGGTGAAAATTCATTATCTAAAAAAGGCTGAGTTGTGACAACTCAGCCTTTTTGTTGTATATTCGTTATGGATTTACCGATATTCCCTTATTGTGATCTGTGCGGATATTTGAAAATTTGAGGAATCCTTCTGTCCGGTTATTTTCTATCAGTATATCCGAAACTTCGCCGGTGAAGAAGAAGGCGGTGGAACCCATATATTCGCCGTTCCGTTTGCCGCCGATGATGTTGTTTCCGCTGACCGTCAGTTCGAATTTCGTTGTCTTGGTATTGTGCGAATTTCTGTAGGTCATAATTCCCATACTGACGTCGGTTATATAATTGTCAATAACCGAAATCGGACCTATTTCGAAAATGTTGGTGTCCTCGTAACCGTCACGGATAAGCACCCCGGTGGAAACCTCGGATATGCGGTTGTTTTTCACAATAGCGTCGACGGCGTATCCCTCAAAGAGCATGATCCCGCTGGTTCCACCTTCGTTCGGTTTGACGTAATAATACGAGATATCGCCCGCCAAGCCGCCTCGGATCTCGTTGTCTGAAATAATGCTTTTTCTTCCGCCCTGCATGATCCCGTGGGCACAGCCCGTGATCTTGTTCCCGCTTATTACGGTATCGTATGAGCCCGAATTTACGGTAATACCCGCAAAGCGCGCGTTTTCCGAGGTGCAATTCTTCACGTAACAGCCGTAGGATATGCCTTTTTTGTCGCACTTGCCGATATTGAATCCTCTGGTTGAAAAATTGATCGAGCAGTTTTCAAAACCGCACTTGTATCCCGCATAGATATAGAGCGGTGTGAAGTATCCGTATTCATTGAAGGTAGTGTAAGTATCGATATCGGCGGGCAGAGTCTCAAATCTGAAATTGCAATTTTTGACAGACGCTGAGCGCGAGTAGAAAATATCGACGAATTTGATCTTTTTTTCGGGCTCCGTGCCCTTTTTCGTTGATACGTTGACGCCCGAGATGAGCAGGTTATCCGACCAATGCGTGACTATGACTCTTCCGTGCGCGTTTTCGATCGAAAGGTCACGGATCGTTACGTTTTCGGCAACGTCAATGAGGTAAACGGTGGTCGCCTTGCGTCTGTATGGCCAGTCTTCGACATTCGAGGTTGGCTTTTTGGGATCCGATTCGCGGGTGTCGTCCTTGTAATAAAACGGGAAGATCGTGTTCTCCTCGGTTATTATCTTGTTACCCATCGCTTCCTTTACGGTCAGAAATTCGGAGAAAAACGAGGTGTGGCCGCTGTAATAGCTTCTACCCTGGCACCATTCGTAGCCGCAGTCTTCGAGGATATTCGTGTTTCGCTGGCTCAAGAGATATATCACGTCCCCGGGCTTTGCGTTGAGCTTTGCGAGCGTTTCGATCTCGTTTGAAAAATCCTTCATGTCAACGGCAAGATCGGAGCTTGCGGTCACTTTACCGTCGATCCAAAAAAGATTATCCGACATCTGCTCAATAACGGTCTCATCTCCGTCGCCGAATATCGTTTGCCCGTCGTTGAGGTATACGGTTTCAAGCCTGTATTTCCCCTTGGGAAAATATACGTTATCCGAAACTTCAAAGGCTCTTTGGAGAGCCTTGTTCCAGCCGTCTCCGCGGTTGAAATCACGTATGTTTACGTGATCTGTCGGTATATCGGGTATCACGGTGTCCTCGTTTTCCTTCGGGGCTGTAACTCCCTCGGTGTCGGTCTCAACAATAGGGGGTGTGGTTTCATCCGCATTGCCGTCGGTACACGAGCATATACACAGCGCCGCAATGACAGCCGCAAATAAAAGAATGTATTTCTTCATCATATAAAAATATAAGCCTTTCGGGATTTTTCAGTCCTTCTTTTGATACTATTATACCATATTGCGTGCTTGTATGCAATAGAAATCACGTTTACTTTAAAAAAGAAAATTTCCGCCCTTTCGGGCGGAAATTTACATTCAACTAGCAACTAGAAACTAGCAACTTTATATCAGCTTCGCAAGCTCGTCGACGGTTTCGTCGAAGATCTTCATAGCGTCGCGTACGGTATCGGGCTTGGTCAGGTCAACGCCCGCGATCTTGAGCTCCTCGAGCGGATAATCCGAGCCGCCGGTGGTGAGGAACTTGAGGTAATCAGAGGGATCGCCGCCTTCCGCAATCTTGCCCGCGATGGCAACTGCGGAGCAGAAGCCGGTCGAGTACTGATAAACGTAGAATGCGCGGTAGAAATGGGGGATGTATGCCCACTCGTACTGCATGATGTCGTTGATCTCGGCACCCTGATAGTACTTGGTGATGAGCTCCTTGTAGACAGCGGAGAGGGACTTCGCGGTCAGGGGCTTGCCCGCCTCGCACATAGCGTGCGACTCGCGCTCGAATTCCGCAAAGAGGGTCTGGCGGAGAACTGTTCCGCGGAAGCCCTCAAGGAAGTGGTTGAGGATATAAGCGCGCTTTTTGGGATCTGTCTCGGTCTTGAGGAGGTACTTGGTGAGAAGAACCTCGTTGACGGTCGATGCGACCTCGGCTACCATGATGCGGTAGTCGTGGTTGACGTAATCCTGAGCCTCGCTCGAGAAATAGGAGTGCATAGCGTGTCCGAGCTCGTGCGCGAGGGTGAAGGCGTCGTCAAGGGTCTCTGTGTAGTTGAGCCTTACGTAGGGGTGAACGCCGTAAACGCCCGCGGAGAACGCGCCGGTGGACTTGCCCTTGTTCTCGTAAACGTCGATCCAATGCTCGCCGTAAGCCTTGTCAAGAAGCTCCTGATACTTCTCGCCAAGAGGCAGAGTAGCCTTCTTTACAAGCTCCTTTGCCGCCTCGAAGTCCACCTTCATATCAACACTGTCAACGA
>JAGBYM010000118.1 GCA_017628755.1 Clostridia bacterium
AACCTTACGCAGGGTGCGGGAACGGGAAAGTTTAATGCATTGGGAAGCTCATAGCTCTTTCGCCACCCCATAAATAATGGCTTCTCCTGTCCGATAATAATACTATGACGCTCCGAGGCAACAATACTGAAGCTGACTTGGTCGCCGTGATCAGATGTAAAACGCACGCCGTCATCTGTGTATGGCTCTGTGCCAAGCTGATAGGAGGGCTGAAAAAAATGCTCTTCGCCATCTTCACTTGTAAATCTGTCAATAACCATCGCAAACGGAGCACTGCCGGCAACGCCTTTTTTGAAAAGGATCAGCTTTCGCTTGTGTATAACGTGAAGGTACTGCTCACCGTATCCTTGATCGTAAACGCCTTCAACACTGTCGACGTCGGCTGAAAAGCTCCATAGCATACCTGCGTATCTATCTAGCGGCTCGTTGTCGGGATGATATCTTCCCTTGCGATTCTGCGACATATCGTCAACCATGGCACAGTTGTGCGAACGGGAATCCAAGACAAAGCGTCGCATAGCGGAGCTATCGTATGAGTAACAGCCTGAGTCGGGAAGAAGATTTTTGCCATACGCATACATAAGGACATTCAATTTGTCCTCGTGCTGATGTCCGCGACCAAAATCTCCGGCATCCATAAAGCACCAAAGATCGTCTTTGCCCCATCCGGTACGCATAAAAGCCAATCCGGAATATGGCAGAGCAACACTCGTATACTCGGGAGCTCGTCCATCCTTGCCATCGGTCGCAAAATAATTTATTGCCTCATGTTTCGGAAAATATATGCTGCCCAAACGACACCAAGTTTCAAGCGAAGCGCGATGTCCGTCGTTAAGGTCGGGGTATTTGCCATCAGGACAAGTTATATTGATGTCAAGCTCGAACAGTGGCAAGAGCTTGCCGATGAACTCTCGGCTGACGGGATATCCTATCTCTCGCGCCGCGGCGAATACTCTGTGGTAATTCATAATGACCACGTCGTGGTAATTCGTAGACAACTCAAATTGGAAGCCGTCGCGATATACTTGACGGTCAAGCTCCGATTGGAGCATCGAAAAGGCATAATCACCCCACTCGCGTGCATTGGTCAGAAAAGGATAAAGCATGCCTATATGTGCAAGCCCCGCCATCTCCATAATCAGCCAGTTTCCTGCCGCGCTATGAAAGCGGCTAAGACGGTATCCGTGATCACAGATCGAGCGCACATAGGTACATATTACACGATCTGTCATATACGGTGATTTGTAAAATGAGTAGAACGCATAGTTCCAATTCAGTGCCAAACGGATACCCGCTTCGATAGTTCTCCAACATTTTGTGTTTTTTGACATATCAGACGGGCATTTTGCCTGCTCACACCAGCTCATAAAAAGCTCTGTAAATGCCTTTGCATATTTCTCGTCGCCCGAGAGGCGGTAGCAATGTCCGAGGCAGCGCCATTCGTGATGACGGGAAAGTTGCCACGTCCACTCCGGGGCTTCATTTGGAGTGGGATTAAATTCCCAATCTACGTGGGAGGTATCGGTAAATTTATGGGGAAATGCTATCGAGCGAAGCTCGCCGTTTATTATTTTCTCTGCAGCGGCAAAGTCGTCATCCTCCGGCAGTGCCCAGGCATTTTCTCTGGGCTGATAAGGTATTTTAAAGAAATTTTCTGTTTTCAGAGTGGAGCGTATGTAATCCGCCAACTGCTTTTCCGCCGCCTCGACACCACGATCGCGAAAGGTAACGTCTATATCCGACAGTTCCAAAATACTGCGATCCAACAGCTCACAAAACAACTGTTGGTTTGTAGTCATCATATCAACCATAAAATCTCTCCTATTATATTATATTTACCATCCGTAGCGCATCTTCAAGAAACACATGGCGAGTTTTCGTTCCGAATCCGCCATAAAAATACGAGCGGGACTGAAGAAGTTCAAATTGCTGAATGTGATGTTAGGCGAGGGCAATTCTCCCTATATACGACATATACGACACAAGGTACGTTTATATTATACCATAAATTTCAACCTTTCGCAACCTTTCCGCAAACAAAACGCAAAGCCCGTTCGCGAGGACGGGCTTTTGCGGATGATGATTGGTCAGTGGACTGAGGACAGAGAACGTAAAAATTCTCTGTCCTTATTTTTTTATTCATAAAACCTGAATTTGACCACTACTGCGTTATGATCGGAGGGCTCGACGCCGTTCACGGTCTCCTCAATTACCTCGTGGCTGACCACGCCCATATGCGCGGGGTCAACAAAGCAAAAGTCTATGGACGAGGACGAAACCGTATGTGCGGGATCGTTTGCCGACGTCATAACGTGCGCACTGTACAGCCCGAAATCGGTTATCTTCTGATAATACTGTGAGCCCTCGCGCGTGTTGAAGTCACCCGTCATAACGATGGGGTAGTCCAGCTTTTCAAGCAATCTGACCAACACCTTGAACTGCGATTCGCGCACTTCCTCGATTATGGTCATGTGCGTGTTGCAATGCGCAAAGGTGGCACCGGTTTTGACATCCTTCAGCACGGCATACGTAAGTATGCGATACTGGGTTTCATCCGGAAGACGGCTGGCACCGCTCGGCGTTGCCGACAGCCACTGCGTTTTGGTCTCAATCAGCTCGAACTTATCTTTTTTGTAGAAAATGGCGTTGCGCCACTTCTGCGTAGAGGTGTGATTAAGCTCGCCAACCACATTATATCTGTCGCCAAGTTTCTGGCAGAGAAATTCATACCACAAAACCGAGCATTCCTGAACACCCAAAATATCGGGGTCAGCCGCATTTATCTGTGTCAGCGCCGCCGCGAAGCGGTCAGGCTCCGACTCATTTGCCACGAGCAGATTAAAGCTCATAACGGTATACGTTTCAGCGGGAGTCGATACCTTCAGCGTGTCAGTGGGCACGGTCAGCACACCGTCCTTTACGTGGTCCGCCGCCAGACAGTCGTTTATAAACAGCCGGGCTGCACGGCAGGTGGCATCGGTATCCTTGCCCGTAATATACACTCTTGTGCCCTCGAAATACACAAGTCCCTGACCGTCGCCGCACGCCGCAAGCGCAGCGTCACGACCGGCTGAGGTTGCATTTTTAACGTTGCCTATGATTATCGCACAGTCGCCGGGTGCGCCGCCCTTGTCGTTAACCGAAACATTAATGCCAAAGGTCTCGCGAAGTGCCGAGCGTATGCTCCCCGCCGCCAGCTTTTCGCTGTATACGGCAGTAGAGCTGACGAATATGCAAAAATTTTTGAGGCTTTCGCCGCCGATAGTGACATCGGTTGCCAAAGTCTGGGCGCGGTAAGAGTCGTTCAGATCTTCGGGGACGGCAAGCGTTGCGGAATCTTTGCTCAGATATTTATCTATAAAGGCGTTGACTGCCGTCCGAGTTGCCTCGGGACTGCCGCCGCAAATGACGATATGCTCTCCCGAAAATGTAATGGTATAGTCATAGTAGCCCAGAGGGGCAGCAATTTCTGCCGCGCCGCCGTAGTTTACATTGCCAACGATTATTGCCCGGTCGGGCTTGGCGTCGATCTCGTTACCGATGCGCATACGGACACCGTACGTTTCGTCGATGGCGTTGCGCAACGCAACTGCCGCGTCAATCTCGGTCTCGGATGCCATATCTGCGCGCAATACCATATATTCGCTCTCGCCGTCCGCCACTATTCTGACAAGGCTGTCAGACGCCGCGGTGTCGGATACATCTGCCGCAGCGGTGTCGGGGGCGGTAGTATCCGCAGAGGGCATATTGGCAGGCTGACAGCCTGCCAATATCATTGTCAATATAATAAGCGCAAGTATAAAACTCGTTTTTTTCATATCTTTTAGCTGAAAGACTTTGAAATGTCCTCAAACACCTTATCAATGTTGCGGGAAGCGCTCTTGATCTTGGCGGTCCAGTTACTATCGTTGCCCGTCAAGCTGTTACGGAACAGCGCAACTGCGCTGGTGGACCAGGTAAAGCTGGAGCTGAAGATACGGGTGGAGTCGATATAAAGGTTGCCCTTGATGATATCGTACATTTGACCGTCAATGTTGTCGGCTGCCCAACGCGACTTCATGCAGTTTTCAAACAGTGCGGGAGCAGAGGATCTGTGGCTCTCGGAGCCCAGCGCCTCAAGAACAGCCGCGGACATATTGGCATCACTTGCAGTTGTGGGAATGCAGAAGTTGGTGTAAGCAAAGCCGAGGTTGGTATAATACCGATCCTGGTCATCGTACATCTTGGGATAAGGAACTATACCGTAGGACATATCCTTATCGCGCAGACCGGTGATGGTACTGCCCGCAACTGCACCGAACAGCGAGCGGTTGTCGGTGATGATCTTATATCCGTCGCTGGTATTATACCAGCAATCGCCGGTCTCCCAAATCCAGCTGTTCAGCTTAGTAATGAGAGTATGTGTCTTTTCACCCTTAAAGTCATCGGTGAGCTGAATTATGCCCTCGGAGTTGGGGGCGGACATACGAATACCGGATGCGGCGATAAAGCAGTCCATATGTACCTGACCGTAGTTTACGTAGCCGAAGGTATCCTCAACGGAGGGGCCTGTTGCGCCCGCGTCAACGTAAGTGCCGGCGGTCATTTCCATCATTTTGTCGATAGTCCAAGTGCCATCCAGAACCAGCGGACGGGGATCGCTCAGACCAAGGTTTGTTCCGAGATTGTGGTTGTAGATAAGGAAGTAGAGGTTGTAGATAAGCGAGTTTGCCGCATCGCCCGAAACGAAGAACAACTTGTCGTTGATGGTAGACATTTCGATAAGCGAATCGGACCACCAGGGCATATCAAAGTTGAGGTGATCAAGCTCGGCGAGGTTGGTGATAGCATTACGGGTAGCAAGTGTACCGCCGCACATACTGTAGCAACCGATCATATCGTATTCGCAATTGCCGCCTGCAAGGATTGCTGCCATTGCATGCTCAACAAAGGGAACCTGATTGGAGTTGTCACCGTTGATAAGGTTAGATGAGATGGTAATACCCAGTCTCTCCTCAACGGCTAAGTTGCGGAAGAAAATAGTATCAACAACGGTGTCACCCGTGTCCATTTCAACGTAGAAGTCCGGCAAGGAAGTGTTCCAGCCCAGAATGTTGAACTCGTAATTGTCAAAGTTGAGATCGGGGGAGAGAGTGTCCTTGAGATAACCGTTTTCGTCATAAGGACTTGTGGTTTCGGGGGCGGGGGTGGTAGCGGCATTACCTGCATCACCGTTATTGCCTCCCACAGTCGTGTCCGAGGGGGTATCGGTCTGGTCGGCGCATGCTATCATGGAAAACAGCATCATCGCAGCCAGCACAAGAGCCATCACTCTTAATAATACGTTTCTTTTCATGTTTTTCCTCCTGTAATGCTCATATGTAAAAATCATATGTTAGGTATTTTGGGTAAATATATACACTCTTATTTTACACAATTTTTGAAAAAAATCAAGTGAAAAAATCCTAACTTTATTGATATTTTCCGACTTTGTGCAATTGTATTGACAACGCATAAAGTTTTTGATATAATTTAATTATAAATGTAATAGCCAATTGTAAAAATACGCGAATTATAATAAAATCCTTGATTTTGGCGGTGGTGATAAGAGCGCGTACCCCCGCCACGCGGGTTTTCAATTGTAAAACAAAGTTTTACAATTGGCTATAAATTTAAGAATAAGGAGGTCTCGGACGTGGATTTTGTACGCAATTGCACATACCGGAAGGCGAAATATCTATATGTAACCAATCCCGTATGGAGCCATGCACCGCGCACGCGTTATTCTCCCCATAACCTTATATTTGTCACCGAGGGCGTTTTGTATATCGAGCAGGACGGAAACCGCTATGAGGTGAGAGAGGGACAGTGCATTTTCCTTGAGAAAGGTCTCACAAGCGCAGGCTATCGCCCGTCGGGTATCAAAACCGGTTTTTATTACGTAATGTTCGAATGTGACAGTGCCCGCCCATCCTTCCCCAACTGCTTTGCGCTCCAGGAGGAAAAAAACGTACGCGAGCTGCTTTTCCAGCTTGTAAACAGGCTGGGATATAGCAATTACCCTCGCGAGGCAATGAACTCACTTATGCACGCGTTGTTTTACGAGGTGCTGTATCAGTCAGAACCCCACACCGAACCCACGACATCGCTTGCCCAAAGCATCAAGACATACGTTTATGCAAGCATACACCGCAATATTACCGTCAACGATATTGCCCTGCATTTCAGTCTGTGCCCCGACTACATCTCACGCGTGTTTTACAAATCCGAGCAAATCCCGCTAAAAAAATACATAACCGACCTGCGCATTCGCCGTATTGAAGAATATCTCAGCTCGGCAAACCACACCATACAGACAACCTCCGAGGTCATGGGCTTTCAGTCGGCGGGCGCGCTGTGTAAATTTTATAAATATCACACGGGAATATCTCCCTCGGAATACCGCCGCCGCTTTTATTCGGAGGACAGCTCGGGGAAAGTATAAAAAACTCGCGAGCCACTTGACCGTGACAGATAAATATGTTATTAAGGATCACCATAGTTGACAAGTTAAAATATATTAAGCTTGTCAATCGCAACCTTTCCGCAAACAATCCTTCCGCCTATTCGCGCGGGGGGATTTTTTGATATAATAAACCTAAAACGAGATTTCCATTTTAAGTTTAAACAAAAGTTCCACCTTTCCGTGAAAATCGTGCTCAGAAGAGCAAAAAAGAAGAGCGACCTTTCGGTCGCTCGATTGGTTTTATTAATATATCCACTTGAACTTTTATCGGTTTCTCCACTCCCGGGGAGATGCTCCCTTGCGCTTTTTAAAGGCTCTCCAAAAGGAGGAAAAGCTATTAAAACCAACCGCATAGGAAATTTCGGTTATGCTCATTTCTTCAATTTCGAGAAGATTACTTGCCAGTTCAATGCGTTCATGCTCCAAGTAATCCTTGAAATTGATTCCGACGATCTCCTTGAATAGTCTGCTAAAGTAGGTTCGAGAGTATCCCGAAGCAGCCGCAACCTCCTCCAGCGTGATTGGATTTGCGAGGTGCGCCTCAATAAACGACATTGCCTTGGCAATGGTTGAGTAGGATTGATCAGATTGCAATGATATCTCGGCAGCGGTCATTTCAAAAAGTCTTGACACAAGCAGAGTTGTAAGAGCCGATGTGCGTACCTCACGGTATTGCCCCGTCGAGTTCAGGACATCCCGTAAGGCAGAGTGCAGCGCACCGATCTCCTTCATTACATTATCATCGATCCTACCAAAGCGCGGATATTCCTCATCAAGCAACAGTCTTGAAATCGATTTGCTGCATTGCTCCGTATAAATACAAAGGTTATATATTACGGTTTTTTTAAAGGGGACAATACGATGAACGTCATTGGGCGAAAGGATATACGCATCCCCTCCTCTAAGCATCATGCTTTTTCCGTTACATTCGTGAAGCAGCTCTCCCTCGGCAACGATCTCAAGCTCATAGTAATCGTGATGATGAAGCGGAAACTCGCTCGGCGTATTGACGACACATCGCACACCATGATCCTTTGTGATCTGTGCATCTCTATAACTTTTAAGCATTCCCATTTCGGACATCATTCTCACCTGCCTTTTCTCATATTATAACATATTACAAGAACAAATGCAATATTGTTTCAAAAAACTGTAGTATTTAAGTAAAAAAGCATAATATTTGCAATGTTATAAAAACAATCAAAATGACAAACCGATGAAAAAATGCTATAATGATAAAAAATCAAAGGAGTTTTTAAGATGGCGATCTTTACCCCTCCCCTCTACACTGCTTCGTGCATCAAAAAAATAGAAAAACCGATACTGACCCGAAATGACGTTCCCTATGAGGCTTCTCTCGTGTTCAATGCCGGAGTTACAAAGTATCAAGGAAAATACATTATGATCTTTCGTGATGACTACAATTTTGAGGAAAACGTCTGGCCGCCCGTCAAAAAGCCGGGAACCTTACTTGGTGTTGCCGAAAGCGACGACGGTGTTCATTGGACCGTCCGCGAAAAGCCTCTTTTTGACAGCGCGAGCTTGCCGAAGGAAAGTGACATACGACGCTATTACGATCCGCGCCTGACCGTCATTGATGATAAGCTCTATCTTTGCCTCGCAACAGATACCCGCCACGGAATCCGCGGTGTGATCGCCGATATTAACGATTCACTCGATTCTTTCAATATTCTGAGCGTAAGCACTCCCGACAATCGCAATATGGTTCTGTTTCCCGAACGTATCGGAGGTATGTACGTGCGCCTCGAGCGCCCCTTTACCGTTTATTCCAGAGGCGGAAAGGATCGCTTCGACATTTGGGCATCAAGATCTCCCGACCTTAAATATTGGGGTGACACAGAGCTTGTAATGGGCGTTGAACACGTTCCTTTTGCAAACGATAAGATCGGTCCTGCGGCACCTCCTATTAAAACAAAGTACGGCTGGCTTACGACCTTCCACGCGGTAGACCGTCAGGCGGGCAGAGGAAAAAACGGTTGGGAACCCTCGTGGGATAAACGGTATACAGCCGGCATTATGCTGCTCGACCTTGAAGATCCGACAAAGGTGATCGGTATGTCGAAAGAGCCCTTGATCGCTCCCGAATTGCCATTTGAAACCGACGAGGGCTTCAGACAGAACGTCATCTTCCCCGGCGGTATGATCCTTGAGGATGACGAAACGGTCAAAATTTATTATGGCGCGTCAGATACCGTAGAGTGTCTTGCAACAGCCTCGCTTTCCGATCTGATCGCACTTTGTACCGAACAACTGTGAAAGGAGAGTAAGGTATGCTTAACCTATCTATAATGCCACTTGACACCGATCACATCGACGAGATCGTCGAGGATATAATAGAACAGCAAAGAACGGGCGTCAGCACTCACGCTATGTTTATGATGGAGTTCAATCCCGAGGGAACTCCCGCTGTCAACAAAGCGGAGCTGCAATGCGAGAAGTACGATCTTTTCCGCGAGAGGCTGGATAAGCACGGTGCCCGGCACGGCGTGCTCGTGCAAGCAACCTTAGGACACATCTACGTCCCCTACGAGCCCTATGCTTTTCAGCCTACCGTCTCGCTCCCGACCGGAGAGGAGAGGGTAGTAACCTGCTGTCCGCTCGATCCTGACTACCGTAAGTACATAAAAGAGCAGTTCCGTATTCTCGCCGAGCGTCACCCCTCCGTTGTTATGCTCGACGACGATCTTGGACTTTTCTATAGGCCGACGGGTGGCTGTGCTTGCAAATATCACATGGCAGAACTCAACCGACGTGCCAAAAAGGCGATCACTCGAGAGGAGCTCTATCAGCATGTCCTCGGCAACACCGAGGAGGATAAATATTATTCTGATCTTTACGTCGAGGTTGTTCGTGACTCGATCGTTGATTGTGTAAAAGCTATGCGAGAGGGACTCGACGAGGTAGATCCTACCATTCAAGGAGTAGTTTCCGGCATCTACACATCCACGTTCTGCGAGTTCTCCGACTATACCGCAGAGGCATTCGCGGGTAAGGGCAATCCGAAAATAATCCGTCTCAATGGCGGACCCTACTCAAACTCTGCCAACACGGGAGGCGCGCGCAACTTCACTGCAAATATGTTTCGCGCGGCTATCCTACGCGAAAATACAAAAGACAAGGTCGATGTTTTCCTGGCGGAAACCGATACTTGTCCGCATAACAGATATTCCACCTCTGCCGCACTCCTTCATACCCACTTTACTGCATCGATACTTGAGGGCGCGATGGGCGCAAAGCATTGGATAACAAGACTTACCGCATTCGAGCCCGCATCGGGCAAGGCGTACAGAAAGAAGCTTGCGAAATATTCCGGCTTCTATGAAGCTCTTACCACATACGCAAGCCGGCTTCGTCCGTTTGGATGCCGCATTCCCCTGACGCGTAAGCAGGACTTCTTCTACCAGCTACGCTCAAAGAAGCATTTTAACCTCTCCGCTTGGTCGAGCTGTGTGCTTGAGCGTCTCGGTCTTCCTTTCTACTTTGGAAACGACGGTGAAGGCGCAGTCTTCCTCGACGATTTTTCCGTCAGAGGCTTCACTGACGACGAAATTCGCGAATTTATGAAGGGAACTCTCATTCTCTCTGTCGGCGCGGCTGACGCGCTTGCCTCTCGCGGTTTCGCCTCCGAGCTTGGTGTGACCGTAGCTTCAGGTGCCATACCCATTGACCAGGTCGGTGTGCAGACCGTCTCCACGAGTGCAAAGGTCGCAACCGGTGAGCTAGTGAATGGTATCTCTCTGGATGTGCAGTATGGAAATAGAGCGCTCACACCTCTCTCCGACGAAACCGAATGGCTTTCCGAGGTCTATCACTTCAACCAAAAACAGAGCGTCTCCGAGTCTCTGTATCCCGGTGTCACCCGCCATAAAACCTCGCTTGGCGGTGAGTGCATCGTCTTTTGCGGAACTCCGGATATGCCTTTTAAGTATTATTCCGCCTTCTCGCTCTTGAACGAAACGAGAAAGCGACAGTTGGTCGATATCCTTTCGAAGAACGATCTTCTTCCCGTCTATTACCCCGAGGACGCAGAGCTCTATCTCCGAGCAGGAAGGCTTCCCGGAGGCGAGATATTCGCCGCAGCCTTCAATCTTTCGCAGGACGCCATCGACGAACTTCCGCTTGTAATCA
Organism: Clostridia bacterium; assembly: GCA_017628755.1. GTDB lineage: Bacteria > Bacillota > Clostridia > Oscillospirales > CAG-272 > CAG-390. The sequence goes on from JAGBYM010000118.1 coordinate 10,634, forward strand.
TGAGTGCGGTGTCGCACATAGACCGTCTCAATGAGCGAGGCGAACGCATCCCCTGTGACTTCGAGGTGCGCGACGGCGTGACGTACGTTAAGTATTCCATCGCGGCGATGGAGCCCCTCGCGCTTATAATCGGCTGATAACACATATATTATTAAAATGAAAGAAGGACTAAAAAATGAAGAAAGAATTTATCAGAAGTATTTCGTTCATTCTCGCGCTCATCACCCTGACGCTTTGCTTTGGTGCGTGTGCGGATAGCGGTGTAGGTGCAGACACTACCGCCGCAGACGTGAATGCGACTACCGCCTCGCCCAATGCGGACACCACTCCGAGGGATGCCGGTCCCCTTACCGACGAGTGGGGCAGACCCTATATAGCTTCCCCGACCGCAGAGGGTACAAAGTTTGAAGATGGCACTGTTATTACAATGCTGCTGCGTGACGAAGAAACGTGGAACCGTGAGTTTTATGCCGAAAGCACAAACGGCGATATTCTCAACGACGCAATCTACAAGAGAAACCAGAAGCTCCAGGAAGATCTTAATTTCACCTTTGAATTTATCGAGAGCTCCAGTAAGGATGAATCTAATCGCGCTGTTATGGCCGAATACGCGTCCGGTGGCGATTCGGGCCTCGATCTTATTTCAAACTACGCATACTACTCTACATCCGCGGCTCTCCGCGATTGCTATGTAAATCTCTATGACATTGAGACTATGGATATCAGCCATCCTTGGTGGAACCGGACCTACGTTGAAGCCGCAACCATTAAAGATCAGCTCTACTTCATCGTGGGTGACCTCAACCTTACGGGTGTTGACCGTTCTATAGTTATTTACTATAATGCAACTCTTGCGAGCGATTATCAGATCGGCAACCTCTATGACGTAGTTCTTGACGGACAGTGGACTATCGACCTTCTTCTTCAGTACACCAAGGATGCCTGGGTAGACACCAACCAGTCCGGCATCCCCGACCTCCCCGATAAGGTCGGCATCCTCTCGAGCGACGGCGCCGCGTCTTACGACGGATTCCTTACCGCATTCGGTATTGATATTCTTGCTAAGACCTCCGACGGCGGTCTCGAGATCGTTTGGGATCCCGATAAGGTTTCGAGCGCTATCGACTATAATATCGCCCTCTTGAGCGAGGGGGGCGGTGCATACACAGACTCTGACGACTCTACTCTCATCAACAAGTTCACGAACGACGAGGCTCTCTTCTGGCTCAACTACATCTATCCGAGCGCTGAAGACAACCAGGCGCTCAGAAGCATGAACTCCACCTATGGTCTACTTCCTATGCCGAAGTTCGATCTCGAGCAGCAGAACTACTACACCACCGCGCAGGATGCTTACAGCACTATGTCGGTTATGGCAACCAGTAAGCACGTGGGTGAGGTTGGTATCGTATTTGAGGAATGGAATTACCGCTCCTATATGGATATCCTTCCCGTTTACTGCGAAGTTATTATGAAGACAAGATACCTTGTTGACGCTGAATCGGGTATGATCTTCGACCTTATTCGTAACAGTATCAAGTTCGATACCGGTATGGTTTACGGAAGTGAGATAGATAATATCGGAACTTTCACACGTTCTATTGTTAGGAGCGGCACAAATACCTTTGCGTCTAACTATAAAGTTCAGGAAAGAGTATTTACGAACAAAATCAAACAGCTCCTCAGTGACTTTGAAAAAAGAATACAGTAAACAAAATAAAAGGGACTAAATCATTAAAGCCTATTCGCGAGAGTAGGCTTTTTTGATATAATAAAGCTATGGGGAGAGAGTTCCAAAAGCAGTTCCAAGAGCGTTTCCGATTTGAGAGTTTCGGAGTATGGAAATTCCACGAAAGTTCCAATGATTTTGTGTGTATGTGGGTGTGTAATCGCCAAAAGGAAACAGGAACAGAGCCGAGGCTCTGTTCCTGAAGTTGTTATAAAGTTATTGTTTTACAAGGCTTTTCGGCTTATTTGAAGTATCTCTTAAGCATACCCTCGAGAGCCTTGCCGTGGCGGGCTTCGTCGTGGTATTTGTGGGTACTGAATGAATTTATTTATGCGCTAAAGGGTTTGTGATATAAAGCTTTTGAGCCAAAGCGGAACTTCCAAATGAAATCTTGGAATCGTGGAACTCTCCAAGAAATATCCAATATATATAAGGAAGAAAAATGAAAAAAACAACATCGACGGGAGTGTTTCAGCTCCCAAATGGCATGTGGGGATTCAGGTATGCCTGCTGGATCGACGGTAAGCAGAAGGATATCAAGCGTACCAAGGATGAGAACGGAGATCCGTTCAA
>JAGBYM010000119.1 GCA_017628755.1 Clostridia bacterium
ACCCATCTGTGCTATAATTTATATGTAAATCAAAGCGAGGTTTCGTGCTCTAGAGAAAAATGATTTTACCCCAAATTTACCCCAGCCCAATCCCATTTAACCGAAAAGATATGCGTATTTATAAGAAGTTAATTGACGATATGACAAGGCGAAAATCGTTGAAAAATCTAGCAAAACCACGACATCTTATGCGAAGTTATGATGGCATATGCGAGGTAATAGTTATTTCCCCACTATTAAGCCTATTGATTAATCGAGAATCCGACAATTATGGATAAAAGACTTTATAAATCGATCTCAAACAAAAAGCTTTGCGGCGTATGCGGCGGCATTGCAGAATATTTCGGCATTGATCCCACACTTGTTCGCTTGGCTTGGGTTCTGTTTACATTGCTCGGCGGTGCCGGCGTTATAGCATACATCATTTCGGCAATTGTAATTCTGGATCATCCCCAAGAATAAACGAAAATAATATTTCGAGGCATCTCAAATGAGATGTCTTGATTTTTTTCTTTAAATATGATATAATACTTATGAAAGGGAGGTGTGGAGATGAAAGTAAATAATGCTTATATCGAAAACTACATAAAGACGCATATGTCTCTTCTTGAAAACAACAATATGAAGGAGCTTCCGGGATTTGCTTTTGCCGAGCCAATAGTCGGTTTCAGTAAGGGTGACGATGCGCTATACGATTTCTATAAAGATCATATCGATCCGGAATTTTACCGCACTCCCGCAGAATGGCTCGAATCGGTCTACGGTCATCCATTCGATAATGAAAATATCGGCGTCATAAGCTGGTTTCTCCCTCAGACAGAGGATACGAAAGAAAAATGCCGCGTACTTGACGATTGTCCATCGTTTGAGTGGACTATGGTACGTGTTCACGGTGAGGAATGCAACCGCCGTCTTGCAAAGTCACTCGAGCAACACCTTATCTCGCTCGGATACGAAGCGGTAGCTCCCATGTGCTCGCCCGACTTTTCCTGGGGCGAAAGTGAAAAATTCGTTAAGATCTCCAATTGGTCGGAAAGACATACCGCATATATATCGGGACTCGGAACCTTCGGACTTTGCGACGGTCTGATCACAGAGAGGGGCAAAGCGGGACGCTACGGTTCCGTGATCGTAAATCTTCCTCTCGAGCCTACAGAGCGAAAATACAACTCCTATAACGAATACTGTATGGCAAAGAACGGTTGCAGAGCATGTATGAAGCGCTGCCCCGCCGGTGCAATTACCGAGAAGGGACACGATAAAGTACTTTGCATGAAATATCACGCCGAAGTAATAAAGAAGATAGACCATGAACGCTACGGATACGACGGATACGCAGTCTGCGGACTCTGTCAGACCGGTGTTCCATGCGAGAGCGGCTTGCCGCGGAAAGGAAAATGAAATGAAACAGTATGCACCGGGTAAAGAACCCCAGTATAACAGAGAAGACGATAAGCTCCACCCCGAGGAAATCGAACTCAAAGGCGGCGTCATCGGTAAGCTCGATAATTTCTGGTTCTACCACAAATGGAAGGTCGTCGTGTCGCTTGCAGCAATAGTTCTTGTGGCGATCATGTGTTTGCAGATGTGCGGAAATCAGGTGGACGACCTGACCTTCATGTATTCGGGCTCGGCGTATCTTACGACCGTACCGAATTATAAACAGATGATTGCGACGATTGCCGATGTTATGCCCGAGGATTATAACGGAGACGGCGAAAAGCGAGTCGAATGTGCGGCTCTGAATATATATTCAAAGGAACAGATAGAAAGGCGCAAAGCCGAGATCGAAAGCGGTAAGGACCTGCCCGAGTATAATACACATATCAATTCGCAGGAATATACCTCTTACAATCGACTTATGCAGACGGGCGAATATTCGCTCTGCCTGATCGAAAAATGGCTCTACGACGATGTAGCTGACGGCGTTTTCTGCAAGCTTGAGGACACTCTCGGATATAAACCCGATTATGCCATCGACTCATATTCGGTCTATTTTTGGGATACCGAATTTGCGAAGGCAAATGCTGAGGTTTTCTCCGCGATCCCAAAGGAAACCGTCCTCTGCCTCCGAATGAAAAATTCGATCACCAATAAAGGCTCGGAGACGAATCATAGGATTGCAAAAGAGACCTTCATTGCAATTATGAACTACAAACCGAGCGAAAACTAAATAATAAGGAGCAGATCCGATCGGATCTGCTCCTGGTTTTTATAAGCTTAACTGTTTTTATCCCTTGAGATATTGCAGTATTATTGCTGTATCGCGTATGTTGACTTCACCGTCGCCGTTGACGTCGATAGCTTCTTCGTTGACATCAATGTCGTGCCCTGTGATATGCTGCAGGAGTGTCTTGGCATCGTCTTCGTCAAGCGCGCCATCCATATTTACATCGGCAAGAGTCAAGCCCTCTCTGGGTATGATCTCTTCTTTAACGTATTGACAATATGCGCAAGTGTAACTCATGATACCCGTTTCCGTCTTGGTTGCGGGTTTGATTACGATCCCGGAATGCCAAAGATGTGAGATGACCTCATTCTTTTCGGAGCAACCGGTGCAAGCGTACCAGTGGTGAGTTTCGTTGGAACTCAAGGAGGTTGACCAAGTGTGAACGTGAGGTTCCGGTGAACTATTATCCCAGATTGCGTAGAGAGTTATCTGCGAAGAGATCGTTATCTTATTGCCGGCGAATAATGTAGCAACTTCTGCATTGGGATTGGTGTCCCATCCAAGGAAAGTGTAACCAAATCTGGCAGGAACAACAGAACTGATAACGTAGCTCGAACCGGATAATATGTTTTCCGTAGCGGGCGCATTTGTACCGCTGTTGGCATCATAGGAAACTGAAAAGTATTCTTTCGTTATACCCGATTCAGGTGTGGTAACGTTATCATGGAATTTTACCATTACGTCATCTTCACCCATAATTGTTCGGCGCCATTCTATCGAAGAGGCAGTGATATCACACGCAATATCTTCGGCGGTCGCGATGTCATCGCCTCTGATGCCGCCGCTGGCAGTGTCATCTCCGAATATCGTTGGAAGAGACTTGAGATAACATGTTCTGTCAAGGATAAGAACGCCGGCATTATTCTGGGTGTTGGAAAAGGTTTCACATTTTCTTTCTGTGCCGCTGTAGTATATTGCGTTTTTATCAAATCCTGTCAGTAACTTGATAAACTGAGAGTATTGCAAATTATTATTATCATAGATTCGGTCTCCGATTGTAATACATCCGGTGGAATCGGCGCTAGTAGAGGTAATATTATCGTTTTGCCGTGCGTGGATATTGATTCCGTTGCCGTCTCCTATGTAATATTTTGAGAAATAAGGAGTGCATCTTATTATATCAAACTCTTTCATCGTTAGCGCAGCGTATGGCGGCGTGCTCGCTCCCGCGTGGTTGACAGTGATCAAGCTGTATATACCGTCCACGGTTGTCGGGCGACCTAAAGCGCCAAAATAACCTCGCACTTGGTCAGCGGTAGTAGACGCAACACATGCATATACTATCTCGTATTTTCCTCCGACTGCTTTCACAAGAATACAAACTGCACTGCGGTTGTATGTCTTTCCTGATATAGTATATCCGTTTTTGACAACCTCGGCATTGTTAAAATGATTGCTTACACCGTCAAAGATAAATACAGCACCAAGTTCGGATTTAATCGCAGCTTTCACTTTTTCGCTGTTTTGCAGATGATAGGAAATACTTTTCTTTACGTAATCCTTGTGCTCATCGATGATCAGCTTATCTATGTTCGGAGCGTTTTTGGGATTTCCTAATCCAAAATAAACTTTTAAGCTTTCAAAAGGTCTCTGGCTCCAATAGTCATTACTTGTTGCGGAGTTTGAGGCAAAGAGCTTAATACAGTATTCTCCGTCTGTAAGAGATCCGGTATCGAAACTAATCTTGTTGAGGTTGGTACTTACCGCCAGCACCTGTCCTGTCGGAGACATCAATTGCGCATATATCTTACGTATGTTTTTGGATATGAAATCGACTTCAATTACGTTCTGCGGAAGATCAAAGTTTCCAAATGAAGCACCGTCATTAAGAATATTTGATTGAGTACCTCTCCAAAGCTGAAGTGTCGGTGCACTCTCAGAACATTTTGCCTGAGTGACAATGATCTCCTTACTCTTGCCGTTTGACGTAACGGTAACGTATGCCGTCCTGTCTTTTCCTGAGTAATTTGCTCGGTTCGGCTTAAGGATAAGGCTTGAACCCGACTGTGTAACGTCAAGCCATTCGTAATTGTATCCGCTGTTTATAACGTCTGAGCCAACGTCATATTCTACATTGTAGGAATAACTTCCCGTGTAATTTACAGTGACAGTCTTAGAATTGTCCGCTCCGTCATCCCAATTGATTGACGACGTGCTTACGGATAAACTTCCGGGAGCTTCCTTGGTGGTGAAGCTCTTTCGGGAAGAGAGTGTCTCGTCGACTCCGTTTTCGGCATAACCCCAAAAGTAATATTTGGTGTCAGGGTCAAGAGTCGAAATCTTGATTCTCATTGTTCCTTTGCTAAGAATGCCGTCTTCAGAATATCGCTTCGCGCTGTATCTCTTAGCGTTGTCTATGTTAGTGCTTGTTCCGATATATACACCTGCATCAACTATCGCACTGCCGTAGTTCTTTTCTACGGTAACGTAGAAATTTGCGCCGTTTGCGGTGATAACAGAAGCAGCAGGAACATTGATATCCGGCGCTTCGCAGGCTTTGATATAAATTATATCACTTGAAAGAGAGGTAAGTCCGGGGTCATCGTTTTTTGATGCCATGGCTCCAACCCAAATCTTAAGAAGTGGATATTCAGAGGTTCCGATAGTATCGTCAAACAAGGACTCAAGTGAATAAGATGTGCTTGTGGTCCAAGTGTTACGTACAAGATCTTTGCCTGAATCCACGTTAACAACCGTTACGCGGTAACCCGCGGCACCGGTGACTTTGCTCCATTTGAGTTTGGGAGGATCACTTTTTGAAACGTGATCGTCATTTGAGGGACTTGTGATAGTTAGCGTTGATGCGGCAGTTGCGTTAAGTCCAAGGGACGAAGCGATTGCCAAAAGCATCGAAAGAAGCAGAATAAAAGCTACTATCCTTTTTTTCATAATCTACTGTTCTCCTGATATAGAATTATCTGTATTGTCTTTGCAGTTTGATTGCTATTTCTTCCATCTTCGGATAGCAAGCCTCGAAGAATTTTTTATAGCATTCACAGAAGCGGTTGAGCGAGGGAGTGCCGTCAATGATCGGTTCGCGCTCTCGGCGGCAGCCGCCGCGGCAGAGAGGATACCAATAGCATTCTTGACATTCCTCGTTGCGGTATGTTGAAACACCCACAAACTTTTTTGCCATTTCGCCCGTAATAAGATCGGAGAATGAATCCTCATTGATGTTTCCGAGTTTCCACTCGTCAAGAACGTAGAAGTCGCAGGGGAAAACGCTTCCGTCACCCTCAACAACCGTGTAGCAGGTGCAAACACCCGCCATCGCGCAGTTCTCGGGTGGTCTGCCGAGAAGCATGCCGATGTAGTTGTCAAAATTGCGGACGCTTGTCGGTCTTCCTGCGCAGAAATCCTTGTAATATTCGTTGAAGGTTACTTTAAGGAACTCGGTGTAACGCTCGGGTGTCAGCGAGAAAACCTTCTTTTCGCCGTCAAAGGTGTCAAGACAGGGAATGAACTGGATGAATCCGTAGCCTTTGAGCGAATCGTAAACCTTCTTTGGTGAACGTGCGATAAAGTTGTTGACAACGCAAAGGATATTGAACTCTACGCCGTGCTTTTGAAATAACTTTGCGGTTTTTTCAACGCGTGAGAAAGTACCCTTTCCCGCGGCATCAATACGCAAAGAATCGTGAATGTCGCGTGTACCGTCGAGGGAAAGACCTACGAGAAATTTGTTTTCGGCAAGGAACTTTGCCCATTCCTCGTCAATGATGTAACCGTTTGTCTGAATTGCATTCTGAACAGGGATCTTTTTTACGTTATACTTCTTTTGAAATTCGAGAAGCTTACGGTAAAAGTCAAGACCCGCAAGGGTCGGCTCTCCGCCCTGGAAGGCGAAGGTAGCCGAGCCGCTTGCATAATCAAATGCTTTTTTGATTAGGTTTTCAAGAGTTTCCTCCGACATAATACCGTATGACTTTACCTCACGGTTGTCGGTAATGTCGGCGTAGAAACAGTATTTGCACCGCATGTTGCAAAGCGACGATGCGGGCTTTATAAGTACGCTGATCGGTGGCAAAACTTTACCTCATCAGTTAAGCTTGTCAAAGGGGGCAACGTCACTCATGATTGCGGGCATGATCTTGAACTTGAAGGTGAATTCCTTCTCATCAAATCTGAATTCGGGAAGAAGTGCGGGACCGCAGGAGTTCGAACCGATACCGGTGTGTCTGTAGTCGATGTTGACAACGGTTTCTTTGAGCGGAACGAGCTCGTAGTCGTGTGCGGTCTTTGCAATCTGCTCGGGAGTGAAGTGCGAGCAGTTGAAGGAGAGCGGCTTGCCGTCTGCAATGGCGAGAAGACCGTGGCGGCTCTCGTTTGTAACTGCGACCCATTTGGTGTCAGCGTGAGCCATATTCTCCTGAGGACGTACGTAGTGCTCGAAGTGATCAACAACTCTCTCGCTGAACTTGCCGAGATATGTGGAATTACGAAGATCAATGTAGCTTTCGCCGGGACCTCTGCCGAAGTACTCGAGCTTTTCTGTGCCCTCGGGCATCTTGAACTGGAAGCCGAAGCGGGGGAGAGGAGGCAGATTTTCTACAACCTTCGCGTCAACTGCAACAGAAAGCTCACCCTTGGAGTCAACGGTGTACGCAACCTCCATACGAACAGCGGGAGCGAGAAGCTTTGCACCGAGGGAGAGGGAGGCCTTTACGGTAACGGCGTTTTCGTCAGCGCTTTCGATAGCAAGCGAATAGCACTTGACAGCCATTCTGTCAAATCCATTGTTGTACCAATCGTTCTTGATACGGCGGTCGTTATCCGTGGGAGCGCGGAAGATTGCGGGAGTCATGGGAGACGCGAGCATCTCCTTGCCGTTGTCCTTGATGGAGGCAACGAGACCGCAGGACTTGCAGATCTTATAGGAGGTTTCGCCAACCTTGACGGTGATAGCCTTGTCGTTTTCGCATACCTTAACGGGAGCGGTCTTTTGAGCCGCGTCGAGATTTGCTCTGGGAGCGATTGCAATCTCTTCCTGATGGAAGCCGACTTCATAGCCTGCGGGAGCCCAAGGAGTGGACTTGATCTGACGTACGGAGAAGTTGAGAGTGCAGATGCCGTAAAGCTCAAGACCTTCGAGGTCGAGTTTGTATTTTCTTGAACGCTGGGGAGCAACCTTAAGCTCGTTTATTACGCCGTCGCGAACGATCTTGCCGTCGCATTCGACAGACCAGTAGAGCGAGAGATCGTCAAGAGAGGTGTAATAACGGCGGCTCTTGATGCGGAAGGAACCGTCAGCGGTAACTTCGCTGATAACGAAGGGCTTGAGAACAGCCTTGTGCTCCTTGATACCGGTGTGAGGACGGCGGTCGGGGTAAACGAGACCGTCAACGCAGAAGTTGCCGTCGTGCGGGAAGTCACCGAAATCTCCGCCGTAAACGTAGTGGGGATCGCGGTAGATATCATCACCGGTTGCAACAGAGTGGTCGATGAATTCCCATACGCATCCGCCGAAGAAGTGGTCGTTCGCGTAAATGAGATCCCAATACTGCTTGAGGTCGCCGGGGCCGAGACCCATAGCGTGGCAGTATTCGCAAAGGAAGTAGGGTTTGGTAAATTTCTTTTCTGTGAGATAATACTTCATCTCGTCGAAATTGGGATACATACGGCTCTCAAGGTCGTACCAATCGAGCTCATAGTATTCAGCATACTTGCCGAGATCCTTAATGCCTTTGGCGTTGTGCTGAGCGTTTCTGAGTCTGCGGGAAGCATCCTCGCAGTGGATCATTGCGCCGGGGAGGCGGGATTTGATGTAATCGGACATTTTTTCCTGATTCTCGCCGAGACCCGACTCGTTGCCGAGAGACCACATAATGATCGAAGGATGGTTCTTGTCGCGCTCAAACATACGCTGTACGCGGTCGAGAAGCGACTCTGTCCAAGCCTCTTCACGGGAGAAGTAATCCCAATCGGCAACTCTCTGCATACCGTGAGTCTCGTAGTCGGTTTCGTCGCAGACGAAGAATCCGAGCTTGTCGCAGAGGGTGTAGAAGCGGGGATCGTTCGGGTAGTGGCTGGTACGGATCATATTGAAATTGTATCTCTTAAGGATGTAAAGATCCTCGAGCATGTGATCTGTGGGAGTAGCCGAGCCGAGAATGGGATGGCTGTCATGGCGGTTGGCACCGTGAACCTTGACCTTCTGACCGTTTATGTAAACAATACGGTTCTTGATCTCAATGGTACGGAAGCCTACGTACTGAACGATGTATTCATCACCGCACTTGATAACAAGAGTGTAGAGTGTGGGAGTTTCATCGCTCCAGAGCTTCGGGTTAGAAACGAGCATCTCGAATGCACCGCTCTTGTCAAGTGTGATCGATCCGCCGCTTTCTTCCTTACCCTTGGGATCGAGAAGCTTGTAGTCGATCTGCGCCTTGCCGGTAAGCTCTGCCTCAACCTTGAGAACAGCCTGAGTGTACTTCGCATTAATGCTCTGACGGCAGTAGAGGTCTGCAATGTGAGCCTTGTCACGAGCAAGGAGGTATACCTCGCGGAAGATGCCGGAATAGCGGAACTTATCCTGATCCTCAAGATATGAGCCGTCGCACCACTTGAAAACAAGAACCTTGATGGTGTTCTTGCCCGCTACGAGCTTATCTGTGATATTGAATTCGCTTGTGTTGTGGCTGACCTGGCTGTAACCTACGAACTTATCGTTGACGTAAACGTAGAAGCAGGAGTCAACGCCCTCAAAGTTAATGTAGATATCCTTACCCGCAAGATAATCCTCGCCGAGCTCAAAGGAGCGCACGTAGAGTGCCGAGGGATTTGCATCGGGAACGTGAGGGGGATCAACGGGATAGGGGTAGTTTACGTTGGTGTAGTTGGGTGTGTCGTAACCCTTGCCGAGAACGGTCTGCCAGGAGCGCGGAACTGTCATCTTGTCGAATCCGCAGGTGCAGAAGCCTTCGGCGGTGAAATCCTCGATCATCGAGGGAACGGGATAGAACTTAAAATCCCAATCGCCGCAAAGCGAGAAGAAACGCGCACTTGAAGCACGGTTGTCGCTCAGCGCAGAGGCTTCGCTGTGGTAGGGGATGAAATAGGCGCGCGGCGCCTCGCATCCGTAGTGAAGAACTTCCTGGGATTTGTGAAAGCTGTATTCAAAGCTCATTTTTTGATCTCCTTGAATGATTATTTTTTATAATTAGTATTATTATCTCATATTTTTAAAAGAATGTCAAGATAAAAAGGAAAATTTGTTGCAAGTATTGTTCTATATTTCATTTAAAATTGAATTCACTCTCCCTCCGTCAAAAAACTCTTTACAAATCCTATATTTTGTGGTATAATAATAAAGTTAGCGCAACAGGTCCATAATAATCGCGGAGGTGATTGTTTGATGGACTATTTCTGGCGCCGCGATTTTTGGATATCATTCGGTCTCGGCGTGCTCATATTCGGTTGTGCTGTGATAATTGCATTTAACCCATAAGGAGAAAACCATGCGACTCGACAAGTTAATAGCAAACGCGGGACTTGCCAGCCGCAGCGAGATCTCCAAAGCCGTCCGCGGCGGCAGAGTCACCGTCAACGGTACTCCAGCCAAAACTCCCGCTCTTCAAGTTGATCCCGATAAGGACAACATAGTGTATTGCGGAAAAAGTGTAAATTACCGCGAGCATATCTATATCATGCTCAACAAGCCCGAAGGCTACGTCAGCGCGACAGAGGATAAAAACGCTCCCGTCGTAACAGACCTGCTTTTGCCTGCCGACGGCGCACGCGTCCATCCCTGCGGAAGACTCGATAAATACACCCTCGGAATGATGGTACTGACCGACGACGGCGAGATGTCACACAGACTCCTTGCCCCCGCCCGCCACGTCCCAAAGACCTACCGCTACCGCTGTGAATCTCCGCTTTCCGAAAGCGACAAAGAGCGTCTATGCGAAGGCGTTCATATCGAGGGCGGATACCTCACCAAACCCTGCGAAATGCGCCTCTTGACCGAATTTGAGGGCGAGATTACGCTTCATGAGGGCAAGTATCACCAGATAAAGCAGATGTTCGGCGCCGTGGGCAATAAGATCACGTACCTCGAGCGCATAACCTTCGGTCCGCTAGTGCTTGATTCAGCGCTTGACCGCGGAGAATGGCGTTATCTGACGGATGATGAAATTGCGCTTCTCGCGGAAGCCGCAAAGTAAAATCGCATATTATTTTTAGGAGAACCATAAATGACCATCGAACAGATCCTTGCAGAAGAATTTAACCTGAAAGAAGATCAGGTCGTTAAGACAGTCGAATTGATCGACGAGGGAAATACCATCCCTTTTATCGCTCGTTACCGTAAAGAAGTAACCGGCTCGCTTGACGATACGATCCTTCGTGACCTTTTTGACAGACTTACATACCTCCGCGGTATCGCAAAACGCCGCGAGGAAGTAAAGAACCTCATCGACGCTCAGGGCAAGCTCACCGAAGAACTCGTTGCCGCTATCGACGCAGCGCAGACGATCACCGAGATAGACGATATCTACCGCCCCTACCGTCCCCACAGAAAGACACGTGCGTCGGTTGCTCGTGAGCGCGGACTCGAACCCCTCGCCGATCTTATTTTCGAGCAGAGAGAGGAATACGAAAAGCCTCTTGAAGAGATCGCGGCAGAGTATATAGATGAAGAAAAGGGCGTTGCCGATGTTGCCGCAGCTCTCGCAGGCGCAAAAGACATCATCGCAGAAAACGTTTCGGATAACGCATCCTGCCGTAAGTCGGTAAGAACACTTACCATGGAGCACGGCGCGATCGTTTCCAAAGCCGCAAAGGAAGAGGATTCGGTCTACGCGCAGTATTACGATTTTAATGAGAAGGTCAAGAAGATCCTCCCTCACCGTATCCTCGCGATCAACAGAGGAGAGAAGGAAGGCTTCCTCAAGGTCACTCTCGAGCTGACCAACGATATCGTCAAGACCTATCTCTACCGCAAGTTCATCAAGCAGAACGAAAGTCCCGCGAAGGCTTACGTTGCAGAGGCTGTTGAGGATAGCTACGACCGTCTTATTGCTCCCTCTGTTGAGCGCGAGATCAGAAATGATCTCACGGATAATGCATCCGAAGGCGCGATCAAGGTCTTCTCAGATAACCTCAAGCACCTTCTTATGCAGCCGCCTCTCCGTGGTAAGACTGTAATGGGTTTTGACCCCGGTTACCGTACCGGATGTAAGCTTGCAGTTGTCGATTGGACCGGCAAGGTCATCGATACCGCAGTTATTTTCCCCACCAAGCCTCAGCAGAGAATTGAGGAAAGCACCAAGATCGTCACCAGACTTATCCGTAAATACGGCGTAAACGTTATCGCGATCGGTAACGGTACCGCGTCGAAGGAAAGCGAGATCTTCATCGCCGGACTTCTTCGCGATAGCGGACTCGACTGCAAATATATTATGGTAAGCGAAGCTGGCGCGTCGGTTTACTCGGCATCCAAGCTGGGTGCTGAAGAATTCCCCGATTTCGACGTAACACAGCGCTCTGCAGTATCTATTGCACGCCGTCTGCAGGATCCTCTTGCGGAGCTCGTAAAGATCGACCCCAAGTCGGTCGGCGTAGGTCAGTATCAGCATGATATGAAACAGGCTCGTCTCGACGGCGCGCTTACGGGCGTTGTTGAGGACTGTGTAAACTCTGTCGGAATCGACCTCAATACCGCATCCTATTCGCTCCTTTCCTACGTTTCGGGTATCAGTACTCCCGTTGCGAAGAATATAGTCAAATACCGCGAGGAGAACGGAGAATTCGAATCGCGCGCAGAACTTATGAAGGTTCCGCGACTCGGCGCAAAGGCGTTCGAGCAGTGCGCGGGCTTCCTCCGCGTTTCGGGATCGAATGAAGTTCTCGATTCCACCGGTGTTCACCCCGAGTCCTATTCCGCGGCGCGCGGACTGCTCAATATGTTCGGTTACGATGAAGCGGAGATACGCACCGGCGGCGTTAAGCTTCTCGGAACCAAGGTAGCAAAGGAAGGCAAGGCGAAGATCTGTTCCGAGCTCGGAATCGGTGAGCCTACCCTCAACGATATTGTTGAAGAGCTTGAAAAGCCCGGTCGCGACGTCCGTGACAGCTTCGACGCTCCCATCCTCCGCGATGACGTTCTCGATATCAATTCGCTCAAGCCCGGTATGGTTATGACGGGTACAGTCCGCAACGTAATCGACTTCGGCGCGTTCGTTGATATCGGCGTGCATCAGGACGGACTTGTGCATATTTCCCGTATTTGCGATAAATTTATCAAGCATCCCTCCGAGGTTCTGTCGGTTGGCGACGTCGTCCGTGTGCAGGTTCTCGAGGTAGATACAAAGCGAAACCGCATAGCTCTGACCATGCGTTTCAAGGAAGAAAAATAAGCAAAAAAGGTAAATTATAATTACTCAACGATGTCATGCAAAATTCATAAACTGCCCCGTTTGGGCAATATTTGTACATAATTTGTGCAAGGTGCACAAATTTGAGCATGAATTTTTGGGTAATAAAACTCTTCCATTTTTCGCGAAAATTTGGTACAATATATAAAGTAAAAAATTAGATTAAACCGTGTGCTCGGTTTGCTCGTTAATTCAAGGAGGAATTTATAAATGGCAAGTGTATCCCTTAAGCACATCTATAAGAAGTATCCCGGCGGAGTTACCGCTGTATCGGACTTCAACCTTGAGATCAAGGATAAGGAGTTTCTCGTACTCGTAGGTCCTTCCGGTTGCGGTAAGACCACCACTCTTCGTATGGTAGCAGGTCTTGAAGAGATCAGCGAAGGCGAACTTTTCATCGGCGACCAGCTCGTTCACGACGTAGCTCCTCAGGATAGAAAGATCGCGATGGTTGTCCAGACCTACGCTCTTTATCCTCATATGACTGTATTTGAGAACATGGCTTTCGGCCTTAAGC
>JAGBYM010000120.1 GCA_017628755.1 Clostridia bacterium
TGCCTTTGCCGCTTCGACGATCTCATCCATTGTCGCGCCTTCCTTGCCGTATGCGATGTTTTCCGCGATAGTTCCGCCGAAGAGCCATGTCTCCTGAAGAACCATTGTGTACGCCGAGCGGAGGCTGTGGCGCGTGTAATCACGGATCTCACTGCCGTCAAGATAGATTTTTCCTTCGTTTACGTCGTAAAAACGCATAAGAAGGTTGATTATCGTCGTTTTTCCCGCTCCGGTCGGACCTACTATAGCCACGGTACTGCCCTGAGGCACGTCGAGGCTCAAGTCCTTGATGATGATGCGGTCGGGGACGTAGCCGAATTTAACGTGGTCGATCTTGACCTCGCCGTGTACGCTGTCGGTTTTGATCGCGTTGGGAATATCGGGAGTCTCGGGGTCTTCGTCGATGATGCGGAAGATTCGCTCAGCCGCAGAAAGTGCGGACTGGAGGTCAGCGAGGATGTTTGCAAACTCGTTGATCGGGCCCGCAAAACGGCGCGAATACTGAACGAAGGAGGAAAGATAACCGATCTCGATGAAGAAGATCGAAAGGATCGGATCGCCCCAGTGGCCGATAGGCTTTGGTACAACTCCCGTGATCGAGAGCAGGAGGAAGATTCCGCCGAACATTATGATCAGCGAGAGCGATAGGTTGTTGATAAAGTTGGTCGATGGACCGATCAGAGCGCCGTGATAGTCGGCTTCATAATAAGCGTCGCAGGCGTCCTTGTTGCGCTCGTCAAACTTGTCGCAGATATGATCCTGACGTCCGTAAGCGCGGATGGTCTTCTGTCCCGAAAGCATTTCCTCGGCGTAACCGTTGAGCTCACCGAGCTTTGCAGAACGCTTTCTGAAAAGCGGGCGCACGAAGGTGGTTCGCTTCTTTGTAAGCACGAGCGAGATCGGCACGGTTACGCAGAATACGAGCAGGAGCATCGGCGAGATCATAAGCATCATGCCGACCGAGCCGACGACGGTTACGATACTCGCGCAGATCTGGAGAAGGTCGTGCGAGAGCGAGGTATTGACAGTATCAACATCATAGGAGATATGGCTGATGATGTCGCCCGTCTGGTGCGTGTCAAAGTAGCCGACGGGGAGAGTGAGAAGGTGCTCGAAAATGTCTTTGCGGAGCGAATACGTGATTTTTTTACTGAGTCTGATCAGTGTCAGCGCGAGTCCCAGTGAGAGAAGCGCCGAGCCGAAATAGCAAATGATAAGACCTGTGACCTTGGTGTATATGATATCGAAATCGACCTTTCCTTCGCCTACGATCGCGTTGATCGCCTCGCCCGAAAGCTTGGGTCCGACAAGGGCGAGCAGGTTCGCCGAAAGCATCAGGATGAATGCCAGCAGGACGGTGCTCATATGCTTAAATAGGTATTTTGAAAGTCTCGAGAGGACTTTCTTTCTTGTTTTGGGGTCGAGTTTCTTGCCCCTTTGGGTGGTGTTGTTGGGGTTCTTTTGATTGCGTGGGTCGCCCATTATCATACTTCCGGGACCCATTCCTCCGCCTCTATTCAAGGATAGCACCTCCCATCTGCGAGCGGCTGATCTCGCTGTAAACGCCGCAAGTGTTCATAAGTTTTTCGTGATCTCCCGCACCGATGATGCGTCCCTCGTCGATAACGAGGATGAGATCGCAGGACATGACCGAGCTTACGCGCTGTGCGACGATAACGGTCGTGGTGTCCGAAAGCTCTGCCCCGATTGCGCGGCGGAGCTCTGCGTCGGTCTTGTAGTCGAGAGCCGAAGAGGAGTCGTCGAGGATCAGGATCTTCGGCTGACCCGCAACGGCACGCGCGATGAGAAGACGCTGTTTCTGACCGCCCGAGATGTTTGCGCCCTTGGCGTCGATATGGTGGTCGTAGCCATCCTCATATGCTTCGATAAAGGATGAAGCCTGCGCGATCTTTGCCGCGCGTTTGATCTGTTCGTCGGTAATATCGCGTCCGAAGCGGATATTTTCGCGGATCGAGTCGGCAACGATGAAGTCATGCTGCATCGCAACGCCGAACATTGAGTGAAGCTCGTCCTCGGGAATCGTGCGGACGTCGCGTCCGTCGATTCGGACAGAACCCGACGAAACGTCGTAAAAACGCATGAGAAGCGCGGTCAGAGTAGTCTTTCCGCTTCCCGTAGCGCCGATGATACCGAGCTTTTTGCCCGAACCGAGCTCGAAGGAAATATCGTGAAGGATATCTTTCGTGTTGTTGTAAGCGAAATCCACGTGATCGAAGACGATACCGCGCTCGCCCGCGCGGCGGGGATAATCCGATGACTCCGAAACGGGAAGTCCCTCGGGAGTATCAAGCACTTCCGCAATTCGCTTTGCAGAGGCGTTAGCCTTCGACCAGATAACAAAGATTCGCGTGATCGAGGTCATTGCCATCGAAATAAGCGTGAAATACTGAATAAACGCGATGATGTTGCCGGGTTCGCTCATGCCGTCGTTTACGCGGTACGCGCCGACGAAAACAACGCAGACGAGTCCGAGGTTCATGAAGAAATTCATGACGGGGTTCGCGGAGGACATGATCGAGTTGGTCTTGCCCTCGATATAGGCGAGGTCACGGTTTACTTTGTCATAACGGCGGTATTCGTAATCCTGCTTGGTCAGCGCCTTGATAACGCGGATACCCTGCGCGTCCTCGCGGACAACGCGGATCATGCCGTCAACCGCCTTCTGCACCTTGGTGTAGAGGGGAAGACCCTTTGAGGTGAGGGTGTAGACAGCTATGAAGAGGAGGGGAAGGATCGCGATCATGACGAGAGTGAGCGCACCGTCGAGGGTTGCGGTTATCGCAAGACCGCCTATGAGAAGGATCGGCGCGCGGACGCCCATTCTCTGCATCGTGTTGATGAAGTTATGTATGTTGTAGGTGTCGGTGGTCAGTCTTGATTCAAGGCTGGGGACTGTGAAGTGGTCTGTCTGCGCGGGCGAGAGAGTCATGGTACGGCGGAAGAGATCGCTACGCAGATCCTGCGCCATATCCTTGGCGAATTTTGCCGCCATTCTGTTTGCCCAGACACTTCCGATGACGCCGAGACCGGCGCAGGCAATCATGATGAGCGCCCAAATGACGATCTCGATCGTCTTTGCCTTGATATCTGGCGATTCCATCTCTGCTGTGGGACGGATAACGTTGTCGATAATGTGGCTGAGGATATAGGGCAGAGCGAGCTCAATGAGGGTCGCAAAGCACTTGACCGTCAGCGTAAATGACATAAATCTGGTGTAAGGCTTCAGATAAGCGAGTACTCTTTTCATTCCAAGCCTCCTTTTTTAGGTTTATTGATGGCACTTTCGAGGTCGCTGTAGGCGTCACTCGAAAGCTTTGCGTAGTCCGCGGCTTTCGCGGCAAGACGCTCGGTCATATCCATGTACATCTCAAGCTCTTCCTCGGTAAAGCCCTCGGTGATGTAGGCGTTCCAGCCGCGGATGATCGAGCGGACCTGCGGAAGGATCTCGTGAGCCTTTTCGGTGGGGTAAACGAGGGTGATTCGTCTGTCCTCGGAGGATTGCTCACGCGTGACAAATCCGTGGGTCTCAAGATAGGAAAGACTTCGCGTGACATTGCTTTTGTTGATGAAAAGCTTGCGCGCGATGGCGTCCTGTGAAATTCCGGGGTTCCGACAGACCGTCAGGATGTAGGGATAATGCTGATCGCCGAGCTCGGTGCCCTCAAGCTTGTCAGCCCGCCACATCGAAGCACATCGGCTGATGATATTTATATAACGCATTAGCGACGGCATGGTTTTGCTCCTTTTATAAAAATAGTTGCGCACGCAACGGTTTGTTATATTATAGCATATTTTTTGATTTTGGTCAATAGGATTTTGAAAAATCTAGGAGAAGAAGTGAGCAGAAAAGAGTGGACAGTGGTTAGTGGACAGTGGACAGAAAGTTGCGGAGTTTTATCTGTAATTTTGTTTGGTGCGTTGATAATTATGTTAGGCAAAAACAAACAGTAAAACTAAGCAAATAGATAATCTCGGATATTGGGAGCAAACTCCCAATATCCGAGATTTTTAATTAATTTATCTGCTTAATAATGGATCGATAATAATTATTAAATTATCATTCGCATCTTTCTGTCCACTGTCCACTAACCACTGTTCACTTTTTGCCGTCCACTAACCACTGATATCCTCAATAATCTTCGCTATCGCACTTTCTCTGCAATGCACCGTGATTCTGTCGGCGACGGCTTTGAGATTGTCGGTGGCGTTTTCGACGGCGTAGCCGATGTCGGCGGCTTCAACCATGTCGATATCGTTGTCGTAATCTCCGACGCAGATGAGGGTGTGGCATCCGAGCTTTTCCTTCAGCCAACGTGCCGCGCGGCCTTTGCTGTCGCTGAGATCGTTAAATTCGATTCCGAATTTCCAGCTTCGCGTGATGTTGAAATAGGGTGAAAAAATATTTTTTACTTCGGCATATGTTTCGTCGGTATGATCGTCGTGCATAACTGCGATCATCTTGACGAATGGGGTGTCGAAGGAGTCCACAAATTCGCGGCGTGCCTCGGGTGAATCGTTTTCGTCAAATGTGTAGACCTTCACGGAGTCCGTGGTGTTGACGTGAAAGCACTTTATCCCCTCGCACTGATCGTACGCCGTGAAGGCGTGGAGCATCTGCTCCTTTGTAACCTCGCCTTGATAATAAATGTTCTTTCCGTCAAGCGAGACGATGAACGCGCCGTTATAGGCAAGGATCGGCGCATTAGGTGTGATAACTGAAGCGATTCCCGTGGCAAATATTTCGTAATTTCGTCCGCTTGCAAAGGTGAAGTATCCGCCCTCGGACTGAAAATACTCGATGGCTTTGATGTTTTTTTCTGATATCTGCTTATCTATATAGATCGTTCCGTCAAAATCGGAGCAGATGAGGTATCCGTCAAATTTACCCATTTTTCTTCCTTATTAGATTTTTAAATTTAAATCCGTTTTTTCAGCTGCTGCGCCGCTGAAAAAACACCGCTAAGACGAGCAAAGTGAGTCCGCGCGCCGAGGGGAGCCGCTAATATTACAGCTTTTCGGGCAGGCGGTAGACCGCGCTTCTCGATTCGATAAAATCGTCCTCGATGATCTCGGATTCGGTTGAGCCGGATGGCGAGTCGTCGGTCGTGATAAATCTGCCGCGGAAATAAAAGCGGGGGAGCAGGTGCGGCTTTTTGGTTACGGTCAGGTACTCGTAGAGAGGGGTTGATGTGAACCAATGGCCGAAGCCCTTGTGCGAGTGGATGATCATCTCGGAGCGGACCTCGTATTTTTCGATGACCTTTTTCCAGACGTTCTCGGGTGAATCGCAGATGGCAAAGAGGTATGCGACGTTTCCGTTCGGGAGGACGAGACGGAAATAGAGCAGATCGCATTCGCAATCGCGCGAGAGACGCAGGGGATGTCCGCTTCTCAGCGCGGGAGCGCGGAGGGGCATGATCTCTTCGATCTTGATTCCGCAGATCGTGTGATCGGTCTTTTCTTCTTCGATCTGTTTTTTAGAACCGAAAATGCGGGCGAAGAATCCTGGCTTTTCCTCTTTATTATTGTCTTTTGAATCAAAGGACGTATAAAAATCGCGAACTGTTTCGGCGATCGAATTGTAGATCGCGCAATCGGAGACCGCGATGGGCATCAGATATATCTTCGGTGCGGCATGCGAGCCCGTAAAACGCGAGGCATGGGTGCATCCGAGGGCGTAGATCGGCCAGAGATCGAATATCACCGCGGGCATGAAGCCGACAAATTCCGAATCGGTACGGAGCTCTTCGCAAAGCTCGGCAAAATCGCGCTCTTCCTCGGGGAAAACCGGCGCGGCATTTGAGAGAAAATCAAAAAACATTTTTCTTCTCCTTGAGTTACTTACTTAAATTATTATACTATATTTTTGACATAAAATCAATAGCCGCCCGAAAAAATCGGGCGGCAGGAGTCTTTATTATTTATTGGGGTGTTTTATCCCATTCGATAGCGGTGACGTTTTCCTCTGTGATAATTTCTCTTAAGTAGGCTTCAAGCAGGGAATAAAACTCTCCTTCTTTGTATACGTACATCTGTTGACCGCTTGTGAAGGTGAAGGTATATCCCGCGACGTTTTCGCCTCTCATCTCGGATGAATAGACATACGGACCGTCTATCATCACCGCGTAGACGTTCTCAAATTTACCGTAGCAGCGTACCCCATATGAGTAATCGAGATCGTATTCGCTTTCAATATACTCCCATGCGATCTCGCGCTTTTCATCAAGGGTCAGCTCGATTGGAGAAGGCTTCGTACTATCTATAATTTTTAATTTATCGGGAATTGGTTCTTCCTTGTATCCTTCAACGAAGTAGTTGTAGTAGGCACAATGTCTTTCGTAAATAAATGCCAGCTCTTCCGCCGAGATAACTCCGCTGGTGTAAGCCGCTTCAAACTCTTCGAAAACTCCGTCACAATATACGTAGATTGACGTTGTTTTATTAAAAATAAATTTGTAATCACCTATTTGTTTGGTATATATATGAGTAATTGAGTCCTGAACGGCAAGAATAACTTTATTGTTTACCTTTCCGTAATATGCGTATTCTTTAATAAGATCTTCATGAAAAAATTTATGTGGATTGTATCCTTTAAAGTACATCTGCCGGCAAGCGTATTTAACAGCTTGTTCTTCGTAATTTGCGTTGTTCTGAAATAGTTCAAGCCCTTCAGCATAATATAGTTCGTATTGCCAACTATCGTATGCATCGTTTATCTTTTTCATCTCATCAAGAGATATGTGCTCAAGATTTTCTGTGAAATTCAGGACTTTGTATTCTTTTTGAAGAACCGGAATAAGATATTCTGTGAAATCCTCGTGGAAGGTTTTTGCTTCATCGGTTGTCAATAGTCCTTCGGGTATATCGATATGATCATATAAAATGCCGTTTCTTATAAAATAAACGGAACCTACATAAAAATCGAAATCATACCCGTTGATGTTAAAACAGCATTTTCTGCCTGCGTCGTAATTGTACCAAATAACGATTGTATCTCCGTATTTACCGAAATAGTAGTAAATGGGAGGCGTTCTTTTCATAGCCCAATCAATAGATTCGAAAAAGATATAATTTTTTAAATTCGGTAGGTACTTTTCCTTATAAGCCTTATTCATCATTTCAAGATCTTCTTCGGTCAGTACATAGTCGTATCCGCTCGGTACTTCTGCTATTTCTGTAGTCTCCGCGGTCGCCTCTGTGGTTTCTGTCGTAGTATCCGAACCCGGATTCCAACCCGGAAGAATATCAAAATGTGTCAGAACATAATTTACAACCGGAATAATTGCGCTTACGAGCACAAGACACGCCGCGAGAAGGAGGGTATACTTTATTGATTTGCGGGTTACGCTTTTGTCTCGTTCAGGGGCTTGGCGCATAGGGGGTGCCTTGAGTTCCTCAACGGTCTCGGCGATGAGATCGCGGTCGATGTATTCGAGAGCTTCGAGCAATACGGTTTTGCTGTTCAGAGTTGTTTCCTTCATACCGTTATACCTTCCTTTCCGAGTTCTGCCGCAAGTTTTTTGCGGATGCGGTGGAGAGTGACCTTGACACGGCTTTCACCGAAGTTCAGCTGTTTTGCGATATCGGTATTGCTCATATCAAGCCAATAGCGCATGATGAACATCTTCCGTTCGGTCTTCGGCAGCGTGCGAAGGAATCGGCTAATGAGCTCACCCGCGCGACGAGCCTCGTATGCCGCCGAA
>JAGBYM010000121.1 GCA_017628755.1 Clostridia bacterium
ATTCGGTCATAGAGTCGAATCCAAAAGCGCCAAACATCTTTTTAATTGTTGTCGGAATCGATACACTTACCAATTCGTAGTTATTCTTAAAAGCACCGTTTCTGATTGTGGTGACACCCTCGGGAATAACCACAGAAGTAAGACCCGGCTTGTTTAAGAATGCGACACTGCCGATTATCTCAACACTTCCGTCATCGGGAATAACGCTGTCCGCAAAGGCGCACATAAGGAACTTATCCGCAATTCTGATAAGACAATTACCCTTTACGGTGTAATACTGATTTTCGGGATCAACCGTGATCTTCGAGAAGTTGCGTCCGCGCTCTCCGTTGAAGAAGATACCGCCATCGATCTCTGTAACACCCGCGCCGATATGGAGAGTTTCCATATAATCGCACTGATTGATAACTCCGGCTTTAACGTACTCAACGCTATCAGGAATCACTACGTGCTTGATTTCCGGGAAGGAGAAATGATCCGGTTGGATAGTCTCGAATCTTTTGTCATCCAGCCATACGAGCTGTCCCTCGAGCTGTTCGATAAATATCATCTTCGTAACGGGCAGACCTTCGTAAACAGAAGCTACGTAAGCTGTTTCGTCCTTGCATTCGCCCCAGCCGATCATGGATGCGGTCACGCCGTCCTCGTTGATCATATAGCGAATACCTTCGCTGCCCTGTTCACCGGGACCGATATCGGGCGCTTCGGTTTCTTCAATAATTTCAGTTGCTTCAACTTCGGGCTCTGTTTGTTCATTCTCAAGGCCCTCGCCCGCACCAATACCGTCGGACGGTCTCATATTCCTTGACACCAGGGAAACAACGGGAATAATTGCTCCGAGAAGCAGAGCGCACGCCGCAAGTGCCGCAACCTGCTTTACCCATACCACACGCTTTTTTGCAACCTGCGAAGTTGCGGTTGCCCCGTCTGCCTTGACTCGCGACATTGTGTCCGAGATCAGAGCATCGTCGATATACTCGATCGATTCAAGCAGACGTCTCTTGTCATTGTTGTTAAGACTCATCTTGTAATACCCTCCTTTTTGAGTGCCGCGGCTATCTTTTTCCGCGTTCTGTGAAGCGACACCTTTATTTTGCTCTCGCCATAGCCGGTCTGCGCCGATATCTGCGGCAGACTGTTGCCAAGCCAATAGCGCAAAATAAAGATATCTTTGTTTGTTCTTCCAACGGTTTCGAGCACAGAGCTTATAATCTCGCCGGCTCGGCGCGCCTCGAATCCGGAAGCAAGATCGGTTCCGTCCTCAACGAGATCGAGGAATTCCTCTCCTACGATTGCAATTTTTCCGCCACGCTTCCATGCGTTTTCGTTCCTTGATATCTCACGGGCGCGGTTGCGCACCATTTTGCAGATATAAGCCCGAAGATCGCGCGGATTTTCCGGCGGAACGGCGTTCCATAGCGCGAGCATGACGTCGCTGACGCACTCCTCGGCATCCTCACGTAAGGTGAGGATACTCCCTGCTATATAGTGGCAGAGAGGACCGTATTTCTTCTCGACCTCCGCTAAAGCTCTCTCATCCCGCGCAAAGAACAATTCGATAATTTTTTCATCTTTCATTTGAGCGCTCCTTTCGAATGTCCTTTCACTAAACAAGAAGCGGTTTTTTAAAAACGGTTACACCCTTTTTGCAAACTTTTTGAATTTTGTCATAATGCACAAATCAAGGAGGGGATTTTTGTGCACTTTGACTTGTCTATTGTATCATACTTTTGGATATAAGTCAATTAAAAAAATTTCCGAGCCTTTCGGCTCGGAAATCCACCAAAAATATTCATCAAAGCTCGACTTTCCAAAGTCCATGCAGGTTGCAGTATGCGTAAACCGCGATCGGCTTTTCGTCGGCAAGCGCGAAGACTGCTTCGGGTGCCGCGCCTACCTCAAGATGCTTGCGGTAGAGTCCGCGGTCGCTCTCAAGGGCTACCCAGAGGATGCTGTGCTCCTCAGCCATCGGATGCTCGACCGATCCGACAGCGACCTTGACGAGGTTGCCCTCGACCTTAGCTACGGGGATGTGCTTCTCGCGGCTTGCCTCGACCACACCGGGTACGAGCTCAGCCATCTTCTTGCCGCAACACATCACGGGTACGCCGTGGTCCTCAACCTTTTCGATTACGTTGCCGCAGTGTTCACAGATATAAAATTTAACGTTATTTTTCATTATTATTTCCTCCAAATGGTTGTTTGTTTTGTTGTGACTATATTATACCATAAATTTTCGCCGTTTTCTGTGATTTAATCACATTTAGCAAGATATTCCTCAGCAAAATGAACCGCAACCGCGCCGTCACCGACAGCCGTTACGACCTGACGCAGAGGCTTCGTTCTGACGTCTCCGACAGCGTAAACGCCCTCGATGTTCGTTCTCGTAGACTCGTCCGCAACGATATAACCGCCACCGTCGAGCTCGAGCTGATCGCGAAAGAGCTCGGATGCGGGTTTGCGTCCGATGCTGACAAAGAGACCGTTCACTTCAAGCTCGCGTCCGTCCGAAAGACGGATTCCGTTCACTCTTTCGTCCGCGATGAGCTCTAAAATCGAACTGTTCGCGCGGAATTCGATATTCGTGGACTTGCCGAGAGCATCGACGTAGATCTTCGACGCTCGGAAAGAGTCGCGGCGGTGGATGAGGTAGACCTTTGCCGCGAGGCGCGAGAGATAGATGGCGTCTTCAAGTGCGCTGTTGCCCCCGCCGACTACAGCGACTACCTTGTTCTTATAGAATCTTCCGTCGCAGTGCGCGCAATAGTGAACGCCGCGCCCGACGTATTCCTCTTCCCTTTCGATACCAAGCTCGCGCGGGCCCGCACCCGTCGCGATAACGACAGTGCGCGAGAGAAGCTCGTCCGAGGAAGTTTTGATCTTCTTTACCTCACCCTCAAGCTCGGCGGCGATGACCTCGCCGTATTTCGTAACGGCACCGAACCGTTCCGCGCCCGCCTGCATCTACATGCCGAGATCCCAGCCGGCAACACCCGCATCAAAGCCCGAGTAGTTGTCTATCGTATCGGTGACAGCCATCTGACCGCCCGCCGACATTTTTTCTATTATAACAACGTCAAGCCCAGCCCGCGCCGCATAAAGCGCCGCCGTGTACCCCGCAGGCCCGCCGCCGATCACTATCATATCGTGAATACGTTCCATTTTGATTCTCCTTTTGTTTTTTACATTTATATTATAACTCTTTTTCACACATTTTTCCGTGACAACATCACCAAAGACGTAAAGTTTAGTCCACCTTTTGAAAAAGTTTGATCAAAACTTTACCACTCCTTGACAAACCTCATGTTTCGTGCTATAATCAAGCTATAAAATCTTTTGGAGTCTATCATGGAAAAGCACGAACTTATTGAAGTATTCAAAGAAAACTTTCCCTTTTGGGAGCGTATGCCCGAGCACGACCGCGAGACATTTATGCGTTCATCACAGCACGTGAATTTCCGCAAGGGTGCAAACATCCATGACGGCGCGAGCTGTACGGGCGTAATCCTCGTCAAATCGGGAAGCCTGCGCCTCTATATCCTCTCTGAGGACGGCAAGGAGATCACTCTCTACCGCATCTTCCCCGGCGAAATGTGCATTCTTTCCGCTTCCTGCGTGCTCGAATCGATCACCTTTGACGTCTTTGTGGATTCCGAGGAAAACAGCGAATGCATAGTTGTCGGCGGCTGTGCCTACGAGGATCTCGCAAGACGCATGCCCGAAGCAAAAATTTTCGCCCTCGAGAGCGCGCTCGGACGCTTTTCGGACGTCATGTGGGTAATGCAGCAGATACTTTTCATGAGTATGGACAAGCGACTTGCCATATTCCTTCTTGACGAATGCTCAAAGAGCGGCTCGGATACCGTAAAACTGACACACGAGCAGATCGCCAAGTACATGGGATCTGCCCGTGAAGTAGTTTCTCGTATGCTTAAATATTTCGCCTCCGAGGGTATCATTTCATCCTCTCGAAGCGAGGGTATCAAAATTCTCGATAAACGCCGTCTTCGCGCTTTAACTTGACTCCAATCGTAAAACTGCGTTTTACAATTGTTTTTTAACCTAAAAGTGCAAGGATCTGCTCCTTCGGCCTTGCGCCCGAGGACTTATTGATGACCTCGCCATTTCTCATTACGACGAGCGTGGGAATGCTGAATACGCCGAATCTTTCTGCAAGCGCGGGTTCTTCGTCAACGTTGACCTTGGCAACGACAATATCTTCTCTCTCGCCTGCGATCTCCTCCACTATGGGTGCCACCATACGGCAGGGTCCGCACCAATCCGCGTAGAAATCGAGGAGTATGGGCTTTTCGCTCTGAATTGCGGAATCGAAATTATCTTTACTCAGTTTAAGTGCTTTCATTTTTATATCTCCTTTTGAGGTGTTCTTGTTTTTACACTCATATTATACCGCGTTTTTTGAGATAATTCCGTGATTTAGTCACCAAAAAGGATTATTATTTGCTATTTTACACATTTTTTGCAATAATACTCGCCTTTTTCAAGGTCGATACACGACGTATAAACCGTTTTCATCTTCTCGGTCGAGCCGCGTCCGAGCTCAACAAAAACGCTTTTCATAATATCAAAAAACTGCTCTGCGCTTTCGGCTGCGGGGCGTTTTTTTGCCTCAACTGCAAGAATAAAGCGTGATTCAGACAAAAAATCGGTCGGTTTTCTTCCTATTGTTATATTTTCCAAATGTTCGGGAAAAGTCGGTGCATTCGTCATAACTCCGATTTCGTTCCGATACACCCGCGAGCCCGCTTCGGTCTGCTCGAAAACTATGCATCCCGATGTGTCGGCAAATATCCAATGAAGCGGGGTGGGCGGCAGATCAGGCGCAAATGCATCGGGCGTGACGTTAACTTCTTCCAGAAGTTTTTCCGCTTCGTTAACATTTTTGCACTTTTCAAGAACGAATCCGATCAGGTTATATGACGGAATATTGTATTTTTTCTCCGACTTATCAAGGTAAACGGCAAGTCCGGGGAAATTCAGTGCCGCGCCGCCAAGTCCGTATTTGTTTGCGGCGTCAAACCAGAGCGGTACGCCGTTCGCCATCCTTGCCATGCCGAATATGTCCGCAGTATTCACAATCTCTCCGCCCCACTCGGTCTCGACGTCAAGAGTTCTCCCGAAAAACCTGCCCGAACTTATCGCAGTACACATTTTCTTCTCCTTAATTATATATAATTTCATATCTAAAAATAAACCATTTTAGTTATTATTCACCGCAAATTCACCAAAAAATCAGACGAAACATTATATTAACAAATTCGACTTGATTTTTATACACATATTGTAATATAATATATGCGACTATGGTGAATTTGTCGAAACGCCTTTCGGCAAACACCGGTACAAAAAAATTTTTCTTAAGGAGAAAAAACAATGAAGAAGATTCTCGCACTCGCTCTCTGCCTTTGCATGGTACTCTGTGCAGTAGCATGTACCAAGGCACCCGCTGAAAAGGACTACAAGCTCGGTCTGGGCGTAGTAGTTAGCACCGCAAGCACCAGCGGCACCAACGCACAGGTAGATGCTACCATCGCTGCAGTTGTTACCGACGCTGATGGCAAGATCGTTCTCTGCCGCATTGATGTAGCACAGAACAAGATGACCGTTGAGAACGGCACCGTAGACACCACCGCTACTTACAAGACCAAGATGGAAAAGGGTTCCGAGTACGGCATGGCTGGCAAGGTTGACAACAATGGCGACGGCGTTATGCTCGAGTGGGACGCTCAGGCTAAGGCTTTCGAGTCCTTCGTAGTAGGCAAGACCGGCGCTGAGGTTGCAGCTCTTGAGACCCAGGAAGCTGGCGGCCACCAGATCGCTGTTGACTCCGCTCTTCTCGAGGCTGGCTGCTCCATGCAGATCACCGATTTCATGGCTGCTGTTGAGAAGGCTTGCAACGACGAGCAGGCTATGAGCTTCAAGGCTGCTGAAGGTTCCTTCACTCTTGGCGTAGCTGCTAACACCGCTGCTGCAGATTCCAAGAACGTTGAAGGCGAAACCGCAGGTCTCGTAGCTATGTACTCCGACATCGCTGCATGTGTAGTTGCAGAAGGCAAGATCATCGCTGCTCTCAACGACGCTATCCAGCCCAAGATCACCGTTAACGTTGACGGCACTCTCGCTCCCCAGGAATTCAAGGGCACCAAGAGAGAGCTCAAGAGCGGCTACGGTATGGAAGGCAAAGTTGATAACAACGGCGACGGCGTTATGAAGGAATGGTTCGAGCAGTCCAAGGCATTCTCTGAGTATGCAGTTGGCAAGACCGCTGCTGATATCAAGGGCATGCAGACCACCGAGGCTAACGGTCATTTTATCACTGTTGACCAGGCTCTCCTCGATGCAGGTTGCTCCATCCAGATCACCGGTATCTGCGCAGTAGTTGCAGAGGCTGCAGAATACGCAAGATAATTAAATTTCACTAACAGGAGATAGGAATTGTGAAGATTCTTAAATCCCTTTCCTGTCTATGTCTGATTTGGGGGCTGCTCGTCTTTATGACGGGCTGCCCTCAAACTGCAGTTAAGACAGAAACGCCCGGCAAAGTATATTACACATTTTTTGACACCGTTTCCTATATTTACAATTATGCGGGCGATTCCCAGGAAGCGTTTGACGAAAAAACTGCCGCTGCTGCAAGCATCCTTGAGGAATATCACCGCCTTTTTGACATTTATTATGAGCATTCAGGCGTAAACAACCTCTGCACGGTCAACAAAAATGCAGGCGGCGAGCCCATAGAAGTTGACCAAAAACTAATCGACTTTCTTCTTTATGCCAAGGAGCTTTATCTGCTCACCGGCGGCGAGATGAACGTCATGATGGGAGCAGTCCTCCGCCCCTGGCACGATTGCCGAACCGCGGCGAGCAATGATCCCGCCAACGCCAAAATCCCCGACGCGGCAGTTCTCGAAGAAGCCGCAAAGCACACCTCTATCGATCTTCTTGAGATCGATGACGAAAATAACACAGTACGCATAAGCGACCCCGCGGCATCGATAGACGTCGGTGCACTCGGCAAAGGATACGCAACCGAAATGGCGGCGCAGTATCTTGAATCGATCGGCACAACCTCGTACGTCCTCAATATCGGCGGAAATATCCGTATAATCGGCACAAAGCCCGACGGAAGCGGATGGCTTACAGGAATTAAGAATCCTGCGGATGCCGGTTTCACCTATGCGGAATATATAACTTTGGCAGACACCTCGTGCGTCACCTCGGGAATCTATGAAAGATTCTACTCTGTCGGCGGCGTACAGTACCATCATATAATCGACAAAGATACCCTTATGCCCTCAACCTTCTTCCCGTCCATCTCGATCATCACCAAGGATTCGGGACTTGCCGATGCCCTCTCGACCGCTCTCTTCTGCATGAGCTATGAGGACGGCAAAGCAATCGTCGACAAGCTCGACGGCGTCGAAGTCCTCTGGATCACCCACGACGGAGAGAAGCTGATGACAGAAGGATTCAAATCTCTCGTTACCGAGAAGAATTGAGTTGCTAGTTATTAGTTGCTAGTTGCTAGTTAAAGGTAAATTTTCGCAGAAGCGAAAATTACCTATTAAAAAACATTCCGCCGAAGGCGGATAACCATTCTTGCGAAGCAAGATAACCATTCTCGCAAAGCGAGATAACCATTCCGCCGAAGGCGGATAAAATCGTAAAAAATTTTTATAATTATTATACAGGAGGAGTGCTATGATTTTCAAAAAAGATATCTCATCCCTGCACGTACCGCATAACAAGAATACTGCGGGATGCGAGCCAGTGAAAATTCAGACACCCAAGGAAGTTATCCTGCCCATGAACATGCATTCGGGCGGCGAGGCAGAGCCCATCGTCACCGTAGGCGAGCACGTTTACGTAGGACAGCTTATCGCACGAGAGGAAGGAAGATTCTCTTCCCCCGTACACGCAACCGTATCCGGCACTGTTGCCGAAATCCTCACCCTCCCCACCGCACGCGGTAAAGAGGTCAAAGCCATCCGCATTGATAGCGACGGCAAGATGGAAGCAGATCCCAACATGAAGGCTCCCGTATTCGAGGGCTGCGACGGCTTCCTTCAGGCAGTACGCGAGAGCGGCGTTGTAGGTCTCGGAGGCGCGGCTTTCCCGACATGGGCAAAGCTCAACGAGGCAACCAACCCCGACTACAAGGTTGACACCGTCCTCATCAACGCGGCTGAATGCGAACCCTACATCACATCCGACCACAGAATGATGCTCGCGCACGCCGACCTCATCGACGACGGCATCGAGTATATGCGCAAGTATATGAGCGAGTATCTTGGAGATGCTACATATAAGATCTGCATCGAAAAGAACAAGCCCGACGCAATCAAGGTTCTCAAGGAAAAATTCGCGGACAAGCCCTACGTGGTCATCCACGAGCTCAACGCTATCTATCCTCAGGGCGCAAAGCAGGTTATGCTCTACAACGCAACCGGCAGAGTTGCAATTGCAGGCAAGCGTTTCCCCTCCTTCGGCGCACTCATCATCAACGTTTCCACCCTTGCGAAGACTGCTGAATACCTCAACACCGGTATGCCCCTTGTTGAGCGTATCGTAACCGTTGACGGTCCCGCAGTTAAGAAGCCCGGCAACTTTATCGCTCCCATCGGAACCTCGATCCGCACACTTCTCGAGCTTACCGAGACCGATCTCGAAAAGGTCGGCAAGGTTGTTATCGGCGGTCCCATGAACGGTAACGCAACCGTTTCGGTTGACTCCCCCATCGTCAAGGTATCCAACTGCATTCTTGCCTTTGACGAAAAGAGAGCTACTCTCCCCGAGCCCTCCGCATGCATCCGTTGCGGAAGATGTATGGAGAAGTGCCCCGTTGATATCAACATCGGCGCGGTTGAAAGCGCTATGAAGATCAAGAACGATGAAAAGAAGGAAGCGGCTCTCATCGACACAGGCGTTCGCCAGTGCGTTGACTGCGGATGCTGTTCCTATGTTTGCCCCGCACACCGTCCTCTTCTCGCAACCAACCAGGATGCTAAATGGTGGCTCAAGCAGTATGAGCGCTCCAAGCAGTCCAGATAAGGAGGTAATGGTAATGAAAAAGCTTTCACTTACAGCCGCACCTCATATTAACAGCGGCGTATCGACCCACAACATCATGCTTGACGTTGTCATTGCCATGATTCCCGCATCCATCGCCGCAATTGTCCTCTTCGGACTCAAGGCACTTTGGATCATCCTCACCTGCGTTGTAAGCGCAGTTGCAGCAGAATTTATCTTCAACCTTTGCGTAAAGAAGAAGCAGACAGTCGGCGATTTCTCCGCTACCGTAACAGGTCTCCTTCTCGCGCTCAACCTCTCGACAAACGTTGAGCTCTGGCAGGCTGCACTCGGTTCTGTCTTTGCCATCGTAGTAGTCAAGGGGCTCTTCGGCGGTCTTGGCAAGAACATTGTAAACCCCGCTATCGCGGCTCGTGTACTTATGCTTCTCACCTTCGCATCGGTAGCAGGCGGCGCGGCGATCGCTCCCCTCTTCGATCTCTCCTTCCTCGGCAATGCCGTTCCCGAGATCGCAGCGGGCGCAACTCCCCTCTCCTTCCTCAATGAAGGCGCAGAGGCGGCTGCAAGCGCTCCCTCTGTTCTCCAGCTCCTTGTCGGTGCACACGGCGGTACCATCGGTGAGACCTGCGCGATCGCGCTCGTTCTCGGCTTTGTTTACCTCGTTTGCCGCAAGGTTATCAAGTGGTACATCCCCGTTTCCTTCATCGCAACCGTTTTCGTTTGCTACCTCATCGCAGGCGGCTTTGACGTAACCTTTGCTCTTCAGCACGTTCTCGCCGGTGGCGTATTCCTCGGTGCTATCTTCATGGCTACCGACTACGTAACCACCCCCGCAACAAACAAGGGACGCGTTGTATTCTGCATCGGCGCGGGTCTTCTCACCTTCGCGATCCGCTTCTGGGGCTCCTATCCCGAGGGCGTTTCGATCGCTATTCTCACCATGAACCTCCTCGTTCCCTTCATCAATGATTGGACGAAGAAAAAGCCTTTGGGAGGTATCAAATAATGAATATCAAGCATCTTCTCAAAACTATCGCGATCCTTCTCTGCATCGTTGCAGTTTTCGGCGTCGCAATGTTCGGACTCAACTTCCTCACCGGCCCCATCATCGAGGCTAACAACAAGGGCGCGGAGTTCGCTCCCCTTCTCGCAGTTATGCCCGAGGCTGAGAACTTCGAGGACGTAACCGCTACTCTCGCGGGCGTTCCTGAGTCGGTTATCGCAATCTACAAGGAAACCACCGGCAAGGGCTACGTTGTCCGCGCTAAGGCTTCCACTCAGTACTCCAAGGAGCCCATGGAGATCACCTTCGGCGTAACCGCTGACGGTAAGATCTGCGGAATTCAGCTCGACGTCTACACCGACTCGATCGACTTCCGCGCAAAGGACGCAAACTACATCTCCTCCTACGTTGAGAAGGATTCCGCCCTTGCCGACATCGGCACCGTTTCGGGCGCGACCTACTCCTCCTCCGCATTCAAGACCGCGGTTTCCGACGGTTTCTCGGCTCTTATTTCCAATCAGCTTATCGCAGAGGGCGTTAAGAGCGATGCTCAGATCCTTCAGGAGATGATCCCCACTCTCGCTCCCGGTATGCTCAAGCTTGAAGAAGCAACCGCCTCCGGCAATATCGAAAAGGCACTCAAGGCAGGCAACGATGCGGGATTCGCTTACGTTATCAAGAACGGTGAGGCTTCCTTCCTCGCACTCGTTAACGCTTCGGGCATATGCAAGGTTTACGATGTTGCAGGCGCCGACGTTACCGATGCTCAGTCCGCTCTCGCAGACGAGGCAAAGGCACACGCCGCTGCTTCTCAGAAGTCCTACGCAGAGGATCTCAACACCAAGATCACCAGACTCTTCGCAGACGCTTCCGAGATCACCGCTCTCGAGCTTAACACCTTCAACACAGTTGTTGCGGGCGTGTCCTTCAAGTCGAACGGCGCGGATTATTATGGCTTCTACTCCAGAAGCTACGGCTACAATCAGATGGACGTTTACGTTATCCTTGACGCAAACGGAGCAATCGCAAATCTTGATGCCAAGGCATTCTTCTTCGATGAGGAATACTTCCACGTTGACGATACCGTTAACCTTACCGATTACAAGAACGGTTTTGCAGGTCAGACAGAAGCCGGCGACAACGCTATGATCGCAGGAGCAACAATGACCTCGAACGCTGTCAAACAGGCAACTGCCGACACTTTTGCTACCTTTAACGCTATCAAGGGAGGTGCACAGTAATGAAAAATTTCTTTAAGGCGTGTCTCCTCCGCGGAACACCCTCTATGGTTCTCGCACTCGGCGCGGGATTCGTAATGGCATCCAGCGCAGACATACGCGCGGCACTCGGTATGGGCGCGGCTGTTCTCATCTCGATGCTCCTTACCTCGATCGTAGTTTCCGCGATCCACAAATTCATCCCCGCTTACGCAAAGCTTCCCGTTTATCTTCTGATCATCACCGGCTTCGTTTCGATCATCGAAATGGTTATGGAAGCCTTCTTCCCCATCGTTGTCGATATGCTCGGCGCACACCTTGCAGCCCTTGCTGTAAGCGCAGTCATCTACCGCGATGCCGAAGAAATTGCAGACCACAGCGGCGAGTGGACCTCGATCAAAGCTGCACTCACAACAGGTATTTTCCTTACCGTTATTATGGTAATCTGCGCTCTCATCCGCGAGACCCTCGGTAACGCAACCCTTTGGGGTCGTGAGATCGCATTCCTTGCAAACTACAAGGTAACCGCTCTTGCGGGCGCATTCGGCGCGTATCTTGTTCTCGCTTGCGTACTTGCCGCAATCAAAAAGCTCACCGGAGCTGAAGAACATCTTGAAGGGGAGGAACACGAATAATGCTTACTGTTGAAATGATCCTTGGCATTCTTCTTGCCGGACTTCTCTCCGACAACTATGCGCTTCTCCACTTCCTTGGAACCGGCGCGGTTATGGAAAACGAGCGTTCGACCAAGCAGTCAGTCGTTCTCGGTCTCGGCACTACACTCGTAATGCTCATCACCAACGCAATCTGCTGGCCTCTCAACACCTACCTTCTCGAGAAGGTTCCCTACCTGCAGACAATGATATTCGTACTCGTTGTCCTCATCGTAGTTGAAGTTCTCCACATCATCGCAAAGAAGGTTCTCGATAACTACTGCCACGCGGACTTCGTTAAGTTTGCTATCAACGGCGCAGTTCTCGGCCTCTGCATCCACAAT
Source organism: Clostridia bacterium (assembly GCA_017628755.1). Lineage (GTDB taxonomy): Bacteria > Bacillota > Clostridia > Oscillospirales > CAG-272 > CAG-390. Next base: position 12,269 of record JAGBYM010000121.1, read on the forward strand.
GTAGAGCACCACCTCTCCTACGTCGAGACTCTCGTCACCTCCCTTGGTGTTGGTCTCGGACTTATGGTTACGATGTGCGTCTTCGCAAAGATCAAGGGTGAACCCGTTGATGAGGAAGCGATTCCCGCATCCTTCCGCGGACTTCCCATCGCGCTTCTTACCGCAGGTATGATCGCACTCGCGCTTCTCGCGCTCAACTTCTAATGAAAAAAAGAGATATAATTCTCATTGCATCAATACTGATCGTCGCCGCCGCGCTCTTTCTTGTTGTCGAACTGACCAAGAAGGACGGCGCGGGCGTCGTCGTCAAGGTTGACGGCAAAGAGGTTGCGCAATATTCTCTTTCCGAGAATGCGACCTACGAGCTCAACGGCGGCACGAACATCCTTGTTATCGAAGATGGCAAGGCATATCTGAGCGATGCAAATTGCCCCGACAAACTCTGCGTTCATCAGGGCAAGATATCAAGAACAGGCGAGGTCATAACCTGCCTGCCCAACAAACTGACCGTCACCGTTTTCGGTGCACAGGAAAGTATAGATCTGGTTAGTTAATAACAGATTGAAAAATCCCCAATTATAATATAATCTGTTTTTTTGGCGGCTTTGCCGACCAAAAAAACACCTTTTAGGCGAGCAAAGCGAGCCCGCGCGCCGAGGGGAGCTGTCAAAACCGAAGGTTTTGACAAGCGGCGATAAGCGCGCGTATCAATTGTAAAACGTAGTTTTACAATTGGTTGAATTAGTTAAAACAAAATGAAAGGACAGTATTATGAAAACGAAAAAAGTCGCGTTTCTTTCAATGTGTATTGCGCTTTCAATGATACTGTCCTATTTTGAAAGCCTGATACCTCCGCTTGTCGCCGTCCCCGGCGTCAAGGTGGGTCTTCCGAACCTTGTTATGGTCTTTATGCTCTACAAGATCGGGCCCTTTGAGACCGCAACGGTCAGCATTATCCGAGTAATTCTCGTCGGTATGCTTTTCGGCTCGCCGCTTTCGATGATCTACTCGCTTGCGGGCGCGGCGCTCAGCCTTCTCGGTATGATATTGCTTAAGAAGACCGGACTTTTCGCTCCCATCACGGTAAGCGTTGCGGGCGGAATCCTCCACAACATCGGTCAGATCGTCACAGCCTGCATAGTCATGAGCACATCGCAGATAGCCTACTATCTGCCCGTCCTCCTGATCACAGGCACGGTCGCGGGTGTCATCATCGGCTACGTCGCAGGTCTGATACTCAAGAGACTTGATAAAATGAAATTATAAAAAGGGGTTCAGCCCCTTTTTTCTTTTACCTCCTATTGCAGTCGAATAAACTTTATGATATAATATATTGTGAGGTGAATCCTATGAAATACAAACGCCAAAAAAACGCCATATTGCTTCTGGCGGCTCTCATGATAATCTGCATCGGATGCACATCCGGCGAATTTGAAATTACCGTCGGAACGGATTCTGAGCAGAAAATAACCGAGGAAGCGGTGGTAAATTTCGACACAACAACACTTCCGGATACTACAGTATCGCCAGACACCTCGGTACTACCGGATACTACAGTAGTTCCCGAAACTACTGCTACTCCCGAAACCACTTTAATTCCCGAAACCACTTTAATTCCCGAAACCACTTTAATTCCCGAAACCACTTTAGTTCCCGAAACCACTTTAGTTCCCGAAACCACTTTAGTTCCCGAAACTACTGCTACTCCCGAAACCGGAGAACCCGAAAAACTCCATTCCGAATTATACATTCCGGGACTTACTGCAGATAATGCGACCAAATTCTTCTCCGAGGTCTGCCTTGACGCGGAATATATCAATACGGGCGACCCAAGCCGAGTGCAAAAATGGATCGTGCCGATCTATTATAAGCTGCTCGGTACGCCAACCGACAAGGATATTGCGGTCGTTGAAGACATGGCAAAGCAACTGAACGCCATTGAAGGCTTCCCCGGGATGTATCCCGCAAGCAATAGCTACTCGGCAAACCTTCGCATTCATTTCTGCAAGCCGCAGGAATTTTCATCGATCATAGGCGTTTCGTATGAGGGAAACGACGGTGTTATCACCTTCTGGTATATGGATGATCAAATATACGATGCCGTGATCTGCATACGGAATGACATAGATCAGGAGCTTCGCAACTCGGTTATAATGGAGGAAATATATAATGGCCTCGGACCTATTCAGGACACAAAGCTCAGAGAGGACAGTATAATCTTCACGGGTTTCTCGGCTCCGCAAGCTATGACGAATACCGACCTTCTCATACTGCGCCTGCTCTATCATCCGTCAATCAAATGCGGAATGAACGCGGAAAAATGTGCAAAAATTATATCGGAATTATATTATTGATGATATTTTAATCACTTTCGGTAATTATTTTTATTGAAAGTCAGCATATCAAAAGAACTCCCGTTTTCGGGAGTTCTTTTGATATGCATTACACCTTTACTTAATTATTTCAAAACAAACTTACTGATAAACTGTCTTGTAAACTCAACGCCTGCCGCGCCGAGCTCGCCCTGCCAGGTCTTGGAGTGGGGCTCGATACTCAGATCTCCGTCATAGCCTCTTGCATAAAGGATGGAGAATATGCTTCCCCAGCGCAGATCGTCCATTCCTGCAGGGGGATCGGAAACCGCGCGACTTCCTGCGTGGGTTGTGCCCTTAACGTGGAAGTGCGCGATCTTCTCGCCGTAATCAGACATTTCAGCAAGATAATCAGCGTGTCTGTTATACGCGTGAGAAGGGTCGTATTTCAGCCAGAGATCGGGATTTTCGCCAAGGATGACCTTCCATTGCTCGGGGGAATCAATAAAGTTGTTCCAATGGCAGTTCTGAATAGCGATCTTTATACCGCTTCCGCTTGCCTTTGCTCTCTCGGTAAGCTGACCGAGGAAGTCAAGCGCAACGGTGTAGTTTCTATAAAGCGAAACCTCATCCGCATAGTTGCATCCGCAAACAAAGGTCTTTGCGCCAAGCTCGATAGCCGCGTCAAGCTGTGCAAAATACACGTTCAGTCTGTCCGCGTCGATCTTACCGCCAACGTTGATATCGTGATTCCAGCGTCCGATGCAAGAAACATCAATACCCGTGCGCGCGATCTCCGCCTTGATGTTTTCCTTGTTTGCGATCAGCTTTTCAGCATCAGCCTGATTGTTACAACAGATCTCAATGAACTCGAGATTCGTATTCTTAACGAGATCAAAGCCCGCCGCGGTATAATTATTTTGTATTCTTCCTATTCTCATATCGGTAACCTTCCTTATATAAGTTTGAATTTATTGTACCACATATTCTGGAATTTGTCAATAAGCAAATCGGCAGAGAAAAAATTCTCTGCCGATTTTATAAGTAAAATTAATTAGTCTTTCTTCTTGAATACGATTGCAGTACCGAGAAGTGCGATAACTGCAACTGCGCCTGCGATCATACCGCCGCATCCCTTCTCTACGGGAGGTTCTTCGGTGATAGGATCGGTAGCGGGTGCTTCGGTAACTGCGGGAGCTTCGGTTGTTACAACGGGATCCACGTGTTTGGTTGTCTCAGGTTCCTGAGTCTCGGGAGCGACGGTGACCTCGGGCTCTACGGGAGCGGTCATACCCGCCTCAAGTGCGTCGAGAATATAAGGAGTGATGATCTCGTAACCTGCCGCATTGAGGTGGAGAGTATCGGGAAGATACTTGGTAGTGGTGGTCTCGAGCTTATCGTTGAGCTCCTTGTTGTTGTAAAGGTCGATGAAGATGATACCGTACTTCTCACAAAGCTCTTTTGCCTTATCGAAATAGGGGCCCATATTCTTCGCGTTACCCGTGGTGTGGCCGTCAAGATGATGGTTTGCGATAAAGAAGAGCTTCGCGTTGGGCTGAGACAGCTTTACGTTGTGGAAGAGCCACTGCAGACCACCGATGTATGTGGTCTTTGCCTTGTCAAGCGCAGCCAGATCCTCGGATTCCAGGATCTTACCGATCTGTCTGTTATGTCTCGCGTCATTTACACCGCCGTGCATAACAATGATATCGAACTGCTGGTTCTTGTTTTCGTCGAACTGTGTGTAGAGCCACTTTGCCTTATCGTCGGCATTCATAAAGCTTGCCTTTGCACCGCTGACGGATGCATTGGTAACGATCGCGCCGGTACGGTCGGCAATTCTGCCTGCCCATGCTCTGCCGGTACGGAAGGGAGATGCGGAGTCGCCCGAGCCGTAGCTGATCGAGTCGCCCATGAAGAGCATCTTCTTGCCATAGAGGGGGCTGCCTTCGGGAGCCTGACCGGGAAGAGTGATATTGAACTTCTTCATATAATCAGCGGCGGTGAAGGGCTGGTTGATGGTTGCAAGCTCGATACCGTCATCGTAAACGCCGGTAGCCGCAACAACACGTACGTAACCCGTACCGGGACGCATTCTGTATGCGAAAACTGTGAATCCGTTGCCGATTGCATCGTACTGAACCATATAATCGATCTGAACGGTAGTAGTACCATTGCCGTTCTTATCAAGAAGAACAAGGTGGTAACCCTGGTCGATAGCAGCGGCGCCAAAGTAAATAACGTCGCCTTCCTTTACGGGAACAGCGGGGCAGGTGCGGTATGCAGCAGCTGCGATCTCGGCGTTAGTCTTATCAACGCGGCCTTCGTATACCTGATCCGACACGGGGAAAATGTTTACAAGCTCGCCCGATGCAGTGGTGGGACGGAGAAGATCAACGTTGATTCCCGCCTTGTCCATAGTTGCGAAGTAATCAGCCGTCTTGAAGGTCTGGTTTACTGTGATCATGGTGCACTCAGCGTAAAGCTGTGAGGTAGCCATTCTGATGGATGCGCTTCCCTCGGGAACGGTCCACTGAACGATCTCGGTACCAGTAACAATGGTATCAACCTTTTTGCAGTCAGCATACTTGACCTGAGAGATCTTGCGGTTGCCGTCAGCATCATATGTGGTGAGGAAGTAACCCTGCTTGATCTGAACGGGACCGAAGGTGATCACGTCGCCCGCCTTGACCTCAATGAGGCCTGAGCAATAGTAGTTTTCGTTGTAAGAAGGACTTCCTGCAGCCGTAGTAGGGCAAGTTCCGCACGAAGCCTTGGAGGGATCGTAGAGATTGACAAACTCTGCCGCGCCTGCCATAAACGTCATCATGGGGATGAGCATTGCAAGCATAAGCATAAGACAGATCTGTTTTGTGAAAAGCTTTTTCATAGTCTTCTCCTTTATGAAGTATTGATGAATCAATTATAGCACAAAATCTTCCTCTTGTCAATATAAAAAGACCGATCCGAGGATCGGTCTTTTTATTATTGAATAGATTTTCGTAACTTAGTTTTCTCTTCTCTTAGCGATAACAGCAACACCAACAAGAGAGATGGTAGCGATAGCGGCGAATACGAGAGAGGAGTCACCGGTGGTGGGACCTACAACGGGCTCGGTAGTCTCGGGAGCAGGTACGGTGGTCTCGGGAGCTGCGGTAGTCTCGGGAGGATTGAAGTAGTTGTTGTAACCTTCAACGGTGAAGGGCTGGTTAAGGGTTACAAGCTGCTTGCCTGCATCGTAAACATCTGTAGGAGCTACGAAACGAACGTAAGCGGTTCCGGGACGCATTCTGTAAGCATAGATAACATGGGTATCGTCGATATTACCGAGATTTACCATGTACTTGTAGTTAATAGTGCTGGAGGGGTTCTTGTTCTCATCGTAAACAACGAGCTGGTAGCTCTGGGAGGATGCAGCTGCTGCAACGTAAAGAACGTCGCCTTCCTTAACGGGGATATAATCGCAGGTTCTGTAGTGACCCGCCTCAACATCACCGCTACCGGATGCTCTGCCAAAGTAAGTAGCATCAGAGTTGGGGAAAAGGTTAATGAGACCGGTTGCGTTGGTACCGTCGAAGTAGGAAATGGCAATGCCTGCCTTCTGCATGAATGCGATGTAGTCAGCCTTACCGAATTCCTGATTCTTGGTGATAAGGGTGTTGTCAACGAACATCTGGGATGTTGCCATTCTGAAGCTGTCAACGCCTGCGGGAACGGTCCACTTTACGATAACGGAGTTAGCTGCGATAACTTCGATCTCGGTGCAGTCAGCGTACTTAACCTGCTTGGTGTGAACGCTTCCGTCTGCATTATAGGTGGTGAAGTAGTAGCCCTGGTCCTTGTGTACGGGACCTACGGTGATAACGTCGCCTTCCTTAACGTAGATGGCCTCGGAGCAGTAGTAGTTTGCATTGTTGGTAGGAGCGGTGTCTCTTTGCGAGCTGTTGGGAGTTCCGCAAACAGCCTTGGAAGCATCGTAGAGGTTAACGAGGTCTGCAGCACTTGCCATGATACCGATCATGGGAACAAGCATTGCAAGCATGAGGATAGCGCAAAGGGTTCTTGTAATAAGCTTCTTCATTGTCTTCTCCTTTTTGTGGCTTTTTGCCATTATAGTTAATTCATTATACCACAGATTTAACACTTTGTCAACATTTTCGCTGAAATTTATTATCAAAAAATCAACCGCCGTTTTGGCGGTTGATTTTTCATTTTATTTCTTTGAAATATCAATATAATCCTTGGCGTAGATCATATGAGTCTCGTGCGTGCCGTCAAGCTTGATATCGAAGATACGGCCGCCGCGGCGCTCATCAACACCGCCGATAGCAAATCCCGCGGAGGCATCAAGGGTCAGGCGGATTCCGCCGTAAACGCCGTCCGAGATATTCTTGTGCAGGTGGCCCGCCGCAATGATCTCAACGTCGCCGCGCTCAAGCATAGTCGAATAGACGCCGGAGTTTACCATCGGGCACTGGAATTTTTCGTCCTCTGTGCCTATGTAACCGGTCTCTTCGGGATTATTGACAGCCATCATGATCTCGTGCGGAGGCACGTGCATGACCGCCATAGCGCGCACGGTGTGTCCTTCCTGCGCTTCAAGCTCCTTCGAGAGATTCCAGTACCACATCTGCTGCTCAAAGCGGATGGGATCCCACTTTTTATAAACCTGATCGCGGTTGGGGAGCATCAGATCGTCGGGTGTAACGCCGGGACGAAGCTCGCCGTTCTTATACTTCGAGTCGAAAGCGTAGATCGCGTACTCGACCTTATCCGAATCGTGCGCAAGGATCGGCACCATATAGTTTGTCACACCGGGAATGCCCTCGCTGTGGCCCGAAATATTATAAGGATAGGACTCATAGACCTTCTGCATTTCGGGTCCCGAGACCTCGGTGTCGTAGTCGTGGTTGCCGAAAATGTGCATCCACGGGATCTTTCTCTTCTCCATCGGAGCCGTGAAGATCTCCATATACTTTACAAATTCATCGTAGGGCTTGAGGTATCTGCCGTCAACGTTGTCGCCGCCCCAGATAACGAGGTCGGGCTTCGCCGCCTCGATTACGGCATCAAGACCCGCGAAGGTTCTGGGATCGTATTCGATCTTATCCTGAATATCCGAAACCATAAGAATTCGGAAAGTGCCGTCCTCATGAAAACGGAGAGTGTGTTTTGTCTGTGGAATCATTTTATTTGCCTCTTTTCTTTATCAGCCTTGCTTTATTACTGTTATTTTACGTACAAGTATGGATTTTTGGGGTTCCCCGCTGATCTTATCGGGATAATTAAAGTCCGAATAAACCAGAAGCGCGCTGTGATCGTCTATAGGAAGAATGCGGGTGTAACAGCAGGATCTGTCGTGATCGGAGGGTGAAAGCTCTATCGGGATATGCTCTGACCATTCTCTGCCCGACACGTCATCGGTAGCCTTGAGATAGATGATGGGTCTGCCATAGGTGGCAAGTGTCACTCCGCAACCAAGCCTTGTTATCTGCGGGAGCACACCGATCTCGTCAAATATTTCGGGTTTCGACCACGTGCGGCAATTGTCCGTCGAACGTGCGATATAAGACGGGAAGCGGTTCGGGTCACGCGGACCTCTCGGCGATCCGCTTCTCATGAGCATGACCACAGAGCCATCCTCCATCAGCTCCATCTGCGGCTCGCAAAAGCCTTCGTATCCGTCAGTAGGATTGATTGCATCTCCATCGGGAGTGATCATCGAGATGCATTCCCAAGTGCGCGCCTCGTCGGTCGACCGGAAGACGAACACGCTGTAGTCAAGATCGGTGGTGTTTACGGCTTCCTCGCGCGTCTTGGCGTGTATGTCAAAGCTCCAATGGTAGGTGGCAAAATACAGTCCGTCCGAAAGGCGGAGGATCTTCGGCGCCGCGCCGCAGACAGCCATCATATATGCCGTGGGCAATATTCTGCCATCCGCATACTCGATCAAGGAAAGGTTATTCCATTTAAGATCCAATGGAATCAGCGTTTCCTCTCCCGTTATCGGATTGATCTCAACGCCCTCCATGTGCGAATCATATTCTTTTATATCCTCAAGATAATGATATCTTCTGCCTCTGTGGATGGCAACGGGAGTATAATTTTTAATGTAATCGGCAGCAAACGCATACTGACGCTGAAAGCCTTTGAAAAGCTTGCCGTTTTCCAGCGGTACACCCCACGAAAGGATATCATCCTCTGTGCGCTCGCGCCAGGTCTTGCCAAGGTCATCGGAAACGGCTTCGCCGTAGGTCTTGCCCGCGTAGGCTTCAACGTCATCGGGACGCATCGCCCAAGTCAGGTAGACCGAACCGCTTTTTGTGAAGCATATATCGGGGAACTGATAATTGCCCCAACCTGTATTCTTGCCCTGAGCAACAATGCTCGGCTCGCTTATTTCAATACGAAAGTTCTTCATTTTTATAAAATCCCGTCAAAAAGCTTGATGTTCGCGGCATCGGGCTTCAGCTCACCCTTCTCGCATTTTTTGATGATCTCGACGATCTTATCGTTGATAGGTGTGGGAACACCGTGTTTTCTGCCCCACTCGCAGACGATGCCGTTGATGGCGTCGATCTCGCACGGCTTGCCCTTCTTGAGGTCCTGGAGCATCGAGGGCTCGATGGCGCGATGCTTCTTCATTGCGATCGGGATAAGGAAGGTCGCAAACGCGCGCTTGAGGGCGTTCTTATAATAGAAGAGAGCCGTGATATTCTTGCCCTGAACGGGTGCGAACTCCGCGCCCGCCGCGTGTCCGACGTCGATGCACTCCTTCATGCAGCGCACAGCGACCTTTGCCGCATCCTTGTTCTCTGAAACGTCGCCAAAAACACCGCCGACAACCGTGCCGAGACCCGAGAATGTAGCGTTGATGAGTAACTTCGACCAACGCGCGCCGATGAGGTTCTCTTCCTCGTGGACGGGACACATCAGCTCGAGCAGATCCTTGACTTTTTTGAACTGCTCATCCGAAATACCCTCCATCTTGCCCATATGGAAGGAGAGCGACGCGGGATCGCTCGTCAGCGTGCATTCGCCGGGAGCAGAAAGAGTCGCGCCCCATTCGACAACGCATCCGACGGTGCGGTTCGAGCCAACGATCTCGGCAATACCCGGCTCGGGCAGACCGTTCTGCAGAGTGACGATAACGCCGTCCTCGGCAAGATAATCCTTAAGCTGTGTTACAACCTCTTTATTGTAAAGCTGTTTGGTCATAAGAAGGATAATGTCGTAAGTTCCGCTCATCTCGTCGGGAGTGTACGCGGTGACGGGAACCGTCATATCGACCGTACCCGTGATGCGCGCGCCCTTCTCACGCAGAGCCTCAACGTGTGCCTTATTTCTGTTGATTAGATCAATCTGACCCCCATTTTTCGTTATGTAAGCGCCGAGCACCGTTCCGAGCGATCCCGCGCCGTAAATCGCATTTCTGCCCATTTTTTATACCTCACAAAAATAAAATTTCATTATTCAGCTTCAAAAAGCTTTAAAATACATTGAAAACGCCAGGAAGCAAAGCGCGGGATAGTAGGTTCCCATACAAGCGTTAGCCGCCCATTTCCCAACACCGACAAACCAATTCAGAACAAGCATCAGATCCGAAAAGAAAAACAACAAGCTCCCCGCCGAAATAAGCGCGTTTACTGCGTTCACCTGACTGATCAGATTTGCCGTCGCCTTTCCGAGCATTACCGAAATGATAAAGGAGTACGAAAGACATATCCATTTGTTTGTTTTGGATCCGAAATCAACGCAGGGAGCAAAAAGAAGGAAGGCGGCGGTTGCCAAAAAGATAACGCCGACTATGATGACATCACGCGAGTTAAATCCTTGCAAAAAGGAATACGCAATAGTAAGTCCTACGTGTCCCAAAGCAAAAAATCCTGCTCCAATTGCGAAGCTCTTATTGATGAAAACATCTCCGAGCATAGCAAACACAAGTCCCACCGACATCAGAATAAAGAATTCCGTATCCTCTTGAGTTATTGCAACCGCGAACAAAAGATTAATGACGCCAAGCAAGGCAAACGCCGCGCTGCATATACATTTCAACGAAAAGGCAAATTTATTCTTTTGATAAAAATAATTCAAGACAAATATGGCGGCAATAATCAGTATATTCAAAAATAATGCCGATGTATTCCCACTCATTTTTTGCCTCTTTCTATTGACTTATTGAATCTTTTATTATATAATAGCATTATAACTTCAATTTGTCAAGTATTACCGAGGTAATAGTATGAAACAATTTGCAAATCTTCATCTTCATTCGACACATTCGGACGGGGTTTACACGCCGGCGGAGCTTGTCGAGGTTGCAAAAAACGAGGGCTACCGCGCGCTTGCGCTGACCGATCACGACACTACGAGCGGCAACGCGGAGGTCCGCGAGGAATGCCGCCGCGCGGGTCTCGATTATATTTTTGGATGCGAATTTTCGTCCCCGTGGCGCGAAAAACGTATCAATTTCCACATTATCGGCTTTGATTTTGATCCCGAACACCCCGAAATGAAGGATTATCTCGCGCAGCGCAGTTTTTGCGAGGCTGAACAGACCCGCATCCTTTTCGAGCGCGGTCTTTCCGAAGGTCTTCTTCACGACATCACCTGGAACGAGGTACTTGAATACAACCGCGGGGTCACCTGGCTTTGCAACAACCACGTTTTCAGCACGATGAAGGCTAAAGGCCTTGCCACCGACCTCGATTATATGAATTTCTTCCGAAGCGTTTACGGCAAACGCCGCGGAGAGGTCAAGCCTCCCTACGAATTTCTGCCGATCGATAAAATGCTCCGCCTCATCCGCGACGCGGGCGGTTTTGCGGTCGTCGCGCATCCCCATAATCAGCTCCACGCCATCCCCGAGCTTGTCTCGATGGGTCTTTCGGGTCTTGAGGTCTGGCACAGTCTGCTGACCGACAGCGAAAGACTCGAAGCACTTGCGATTGCGAAGGAGCATAACCTCTTCATCTCGGGCGGAAGCGACCACGAGGGTCTCTGCGGCGGCTACTATTCGACCTCCGAGCACCCTGAGCAGACCGCATTCTACGCCCCCGAGCTCTCCCTCGGCACACAGGAATTCTTCTTCCGCGAGATCAAAACACGTACTCTTGCCCCCGGGCGCGGGGAGCTTATTGATAAACTGATCAAAACCGAATTGGAGGAACAAAACGATGAAACCCATTCTTTATAATTACGATATCTACCCCAAGGTATTCCTTGGCGACCGCGAGCAGAAGATCACGATCCAGCCCCTCGGCACTCACGCCGAATTTGTTCAGGATCACATCTACACGCTCCGTATATTCAAAGTAAATCAGTCCAATCCCTCAGTTTATCCCGAGAGAAGCGGCAGAAGCGAGCTCACATGCGAGCCCGACTGCGACGGATGCCTCCGCTTTTCCGCATTCTTTGAGGGCGAGGGCGAGCATTTCATCAATATCTATGACGATCCCGCGGCAAAGCCGAAATTCACCCTCTCGGTTTACAGCCTTGACGAGGATATGGCGGGCAGACTTCCCTTCCGCGGCGACCTGCACATGCACACCTGCCGTTCCGACGGCAAGGAAGGTCCCGCCACCGTTGCCGCAAACTACCGCGCGAAGGGCTACGACTTCACCGTCATCTCCGACCACCACCGCTACTATCCCTCGCTTGAAGCCATCGAGGCTTTCGGCGACGTCACCGACCTTGCCATCATTCAGGGTGAGGAAGTCCATCTGCCCCTCAACAACGTTCATTACGTCAATTTTGGCGGCACTTACAGCATAAACGCCCTCGTCACTCCCTCGAAAAACGAGGAAAAGGCGGGTTCGTCGCTCAAATATCGCTCATCGGACGGCAATGCGCCCGAAACCATGACGGTTGACGAGTTCAAGGAGATGATCCGCGAGCGCGCAAAGAGCGTTCCGCGTGAGCACGAGGCAGAGCGCCTCAGCTTCGCCGTTCTCGAGTGGACGCACGAGCAGGTGCAAGCCGCGGGCGGACTCGGCATCTTCCCGCATCCCTACTGGCTCTGCCAGATGATGCAGCTGGCAGAGGATTACACCGAATTCGTCTACAAAAACAAACCCTTCGACGCATTTGAGGTGCTCGGCGGCGAGAATTTCTTCTCGCACAACGGCTTCCAGACGGCATTTTACTATATGATGCGCGAGCAGGGTTACGATCATCCCATCGTCGGCAGCACCGACAGCCACGGCTCGACCGAGCACAACCGCAACGGCGACATCTGCTCGACCATCGTTTTCGCCAAGGCGAACGAGAGAGTTGCCCTGATCGACGCGATCAAGGAAAAATACTCGGTCGCAGTCGATACGATCAGCAAGGAATACCGCCTCGTCGGCGATTTCCGACTGATCAAATACGGCTCCTTCCTTATGGAGAACTACTTCCCGCTCCACGATATGATGTGCCAGACCGAGGGCTACTACATGAACCGCTACATCGCCGGCGACCCCCGCGCCGTCACGATCCTTAAAGCAATGAAGGGTCAGCAAGCGGAGATGATGGAGAAGTATTTTAAAGTTTAATACAACAAACCCCGACAGACCGGAATCTGTCGGGGTTTGTTTAATTATTCATTCTTAAAGTTAGACTTATCAACGCCGCAGAGGGGGCAAGACCAGTCTTCGGGGAGATCTTCGAATTTTGTTCCGGCGGGAATGCCGTTATCAGGATCGCCTACGGCTTCGTCGTACTCGTAGCCGCAGATCTCACATACGTATTTCACGCTCTTCTCTTCCTTTTCATCGTTTTCGGAAACACCGGCGAGCTCGAGAGCGAGCTTCTTTATCTCTTCTCTGTTCGCGTCGGTTACAGCCGAGCGGATGGTGACGGTCGTGTCGGTGAAGGTGATATCCTTACAGTCTTCAAGCATCGATTTCATCTTCTTTGCCGCCAGAGGCGCCCAGCTTCCGTTTTCTATTATACCCACGGTGCGCTTCTGGTATCCGTGCTCGGTGAGTGCGTGAATGAAATTATGCATAAAGGGGAAAATATCGCCCTGATAGGTAGTTGTTGCAAGAACGAGCTTGCCGTAGCGGAAGGCATCCTCAAGTGCCTCGGCATTGTCGTCGCGGGCGAGGTCGCTGACGGCAACCTTGGGACATCCGAGCGCACGAAGCTCGTCGGCGAGAAGCAGAGCAGCTTTTTTGGTATTGCCGTAAACGCTGGTGTACGCGATCGCAACGCCCTCGCTCTCAACGCCGTAGCTCGACCAGGTGTTGTAAAGGTCGATATAATAACCGAGATTTTCGGTCAGCACAGGACCGTGGAGCGGACAGATCTTGCTGATTTCAAGTCCCGAAGCCTTCGCAAGAAGCTTCTGCACCTGCGCGCCGTACTTGCCGACGATGCCGAAATAGTATCTTCTCGCCTCGCAAGCCCAGTCCTCATCTGCGTCAAGCGCGCCGAATTTTCCGAATCCGTCGGCGGAAAAGAGCACCTTTTCGCTCGATTCATAGGTCATCATAACCTCAGGCCAATGGATCATGGGCGCGCCGATGAAGTTGAGAGTATGTTTGCCGAGCTCGAGCTTGTCGCCATCCTTGATAACGATTCTGCGGTCAGCATAGTCGCTTCCGAAGAACTGCTTCATCATAACGAAAGCGCGCTCGGATGCAACGATAGTCGCCTGCGGAAATTCATCCGCGAAAAGATTTATATTCGAGGAGTGATCGGGCTCCATATGCTGAACGATCAGGTAGTCGGGGGTTCTGCCGTCGAGCGCGGACTTGAGATTCGACATCCACTCGTCGCCGAAACGCGCGTCAACGGTATCAAAAACCGCAATCTTTTCATCTATAACAACGTATGAATTATACGCCATTCCGTTCGGAACAACGTACTGACCCTCAAAAAGATCTATTTCTCTGTCATTTACGCCAATGTATTTTATCATTTATTTACTCCGTTTTTTCTTATATTTTAACATAAAAAAACGCCCCTGTCAAGGGGAAAAGTATTACCAAAACAAAAAACAAATGACCCTTGACCGAGGTTTCTTTACACCGTCAGTCAAGGGTCATTTGTGATCGATCTTGGTATCTAACATCATTTGATTATCCTCTCTTTCTTTATCTACCTTTTCCTTTCATCACACCGACTTAAAAAGCATCAATTCATTTTTTCTCTATGGAGAATACCCATATGCTTTTCTGGCGCATCTTTGACTTGGATAAAGGCGAAGGTTTTCCTCTGACTCATATTTTCAAAGGATTTTGACTTGAACCTTATCTATATCAATTGCCCTCCGCACCGTGTCCTTTTACACGCGTACTCAGGTCTTTTAAGCCTCCTGGCTTGCGTCCTTTTCGATCTGTGATCCGTCGTCACAGCCTCGAGTTATTCAAGTCTTTTCTCTTTGTGAGTCTGTACTTAGTTGTACATCGGCCCGTACCTTCCTTTCTTGTGTCTATATTATAGCATATCTTTTTCGCTTTTGCAATATGCAAATTGCACAAAATATACAATTATTTTTTGTGCAACACGCAGAAATTGGGCACTATGCTGAATTCAGTATTGACATCTTGATAAAGGTGTGATATAATGGTAAATGGCGTTGTGTAATTAGTGGTCAGTGATTAGTGAACAGTGAACAGAAAGATGCGGAAATTTGAGGTATAATTCAATTTTTGCCTTTAATCGAAATCAATCTAATAATTTAATATGATAATATAAACTCTCGGATATCTTGATGCATCAAGATATCCGAGTTTTTCTTTTAGGAATATTTATTATCAATAATCGACGATTGCGCCGTGTTCGCGGAGTTTTGTGCGGAGAAGGTCTGTGTCGATCTCACCGACGTCGCATCCCGCATCAAGCGCGATCGAGCAAGCCTGTCCCGCCGCCTGACCCATTGCCATACACGCGGGGATTACTCTGAACGCGCCCGCCGCCTGCGATTCCGCAGAAATCGGTCTGCCCGCAACAAGGAGATTTGAGCATCCTTCGGGAACAAGCGAACGGTATGGAATCGCGTATTTTCTCGCGGTCTTGCCGTGGAAGCCGCCCGAGATCTGTCCGTCGCGGCTGTGGACGTCCATTCCGTAGCCGAAAACAACAACGGTATCGTCAAAGAATACGCCCTCGGTGATATCGTTTACCGTCAGGCGGTATTTGCCGACAATATGGCGCGACTCGCGGATACCGAGAACGGGAGCAACCTGCGTGATCTTGCAATGCTCAAAACCCTCGGTCTCAAGCAGATCTCGGTAGGAGTCGAGAACCTGTTTTCGTGCCTCGATATGAGCATCCGTCATACTCCGCGCGCTGTTGGCATTGACGCCGTAAACACGATAATGGTTGACCTTGTAAGTGCCGGGGATCGGCTTGCGGTAGCATTTTGTGGGAAGCTTCGGGCGGCTTCCTCTGCCGAGGAAGGCTTCGTCATCTGCGTCGTCAACCTCAAAGAAGAGTGTTCCCGGCTGGGGAGGCATACCGTCCTCCGAGCCCCACCAGGTCGGGACGCCCGATGCCGCAGCAACGTCTGCGTTACCCGTGCAGTCGATATAAAGCTTCGCCTTGATGGCAACAAGTCCCTCGGGCGCGGCAAGGACGATCGAATCGATCGCGCCGTCCTTTACTACGCTGTCAACGTACTTTGTATAAAGGAAGAGCTCAACGCCCGCCTCGATACACATTCTGTCAAGCACGAGCTGGAGCGCATAGGAGTCAAAGGGAGTGACGCGGCGGTGGTATTTTTTCAAAAATGACGTGTAAACGCTCGGCGCGTCGGTTTCGTCGGGCGAGATAGCGCCCTCGATGGCGATGGTGCGGTCAACGATCTCGTCAAAGATTCCGCGGACAACTCTCTCCTCTCCCTTGCTGTCGTAGCAGGTCATGAAGGGACCGACCAGCGCGGCTGTCGCCATACCGCCGAGCATACCAGTTGCCTCAACGATAACGACCTTTTTGCCCTCGCGTGCGGCTTCGATAGCCGCAGGCACACCCGCGGGACCTCCGCCGATGACGCAAACGTCATACTCGCCGAGATAAGGAATGCTGCTTGAATATGTAAGATTATTCATCATCATTTATTTTCCACAATTTTATAAAGTGTGAAGGAATCCTTTTCAAGTGCAAAGACGTGTCTGAACACGCCGTCTGCACTAACCTTGTGAACAGCCTCAGCAGTCTGCTCGATGCTCTTGCCGTCACAATTTTTTGCTGTTACGCAATTGTTGTGCTTCGGGTCACAAAGGTGACCCTTGATGGTATAGCTACCCTCTTCCATACCTGAAATTTCAAGCTCGCCCATAACGGTCTCGCCCGAGGGATTTGCGGCAATAACAGAGATTCCGCACTCGTCCTCAACAGCAACCGCGGTATATTCGGGGTCGCGGGCAAAATGTTCGCTCACCGAGACGCCGAGGCGTTCGCCGCGAAGGTCGTGCAGCATCTTGACAGCGATTCCGTTCGGCGTCATCGCATAGCTTCCGTCCTCGCAAAGCAGAAATTGAGTATATGAAATCTGCAGATTCGGATTGTGGAAGGTGCACCACGGGAAGGGGTACAGCTCAGGCTCATCCGAGCACCCGAATGCGAGCAGATATGTGATAAGTCCCGCGGCGTTGTAGAGCGAATCGCCGTCAATGCCCGTGGTCTTTGCTCTGCCGAGCTCATTGAGAAAAACCTTTCTCTTCGGCAGACCGAAATCCGCGAGCATTTCGTTATGGAGCTTCAGGATATGACCGAGCTTTTCGACTCCCGAAAGGCGCGCGACGTCGTAATGCTTCTTGCTGACAAGATTCTGTGTCGCGCCCGCTTCGTAGTGGTGATAGGAATAAAAATCCATTTCTACACCCGCCGCTTGGAGCTTTTCGACGATCTCGCGCATCATATTCCAAACCGTCAGCGGATGCGCCGCGGCAAATCCGCCGAGCTCAAGAGGCAGATCGTAGCCATGCTTTTCATTGAGACGCTTGACCGCGCGGTAGGCACAGAGGTAAATTTTCACGTATTCATCCGCAGTGAGATCGCCGAAGGAACGGATATCGACCTCGTTACAGCACTCGATATATCGGATATTCGGCGCAAGCTCCTTACAATATTCGACAGCCTTCTCGAATATACTTTCATATTCATCATATGTTATCACGCCGTCCGAAACCTCGCGCTCAAAGCGTCGCACGTTGAGCAGAAGCTCGTCCGCTTCTTTTGCGTGAGAGGTAAGGTAGGCTTTGAATCGAGTTCCCGACGGCGCGGGGACGATATTCTTCCAATCGTAAGGATAATGAAGCTCCTCGACGGGGTAGCGGGCAACACCGATATCGTAATCGGGATAAACCTCTCCCGTGCGATAGTCGAAATATTCATCAAGAGTGATCCAGACGCGCATAATCGCGGCGCGTCCGATCTGCTCCGACATATATGCGGGAAAATCCTCGGGCGGCGAATAACGCAGAGTACTGTTCTGCCAGCGCGTGGGGTCGATATATCTGCCGAGCTTTTCGGAGCGATTGACTTTTATTTTCATAACAATATCCCTTTCTTGCTTAATTACTGTTGATTTAACACTTTTTAAATATTTAAAAATGCCTTACAATCAATAACATCAGCTAAACAAAAATATGATATATTATTTCTTATCTGTTGTTTGGTACAAACGGTGCTCTCCTCATCCACCGCTGCACGCGGTCCCCCTTCCCCGCTGGGGAATGTAAAAGGTTGCATCGCGCTAAATTAATTACTACAGCGAATATCACTCATATGTATAATTCTGCATAGCAAGTTGGAAAATTTTATATTGAAACAATTTTGCTAAAGCTCCACCGCGGGTGCATTATAATTTTAATAAAAATATTCCAATCTACTTTCAACAGATTTAGATGAAGCGATATTCGCTGAATGGCGATGAAGTTCGGGATAACCCCTTTACATTCCCCAGCGGGGAAGGGGGACCGCGTGCAGCGGTGGATGAGGAGAGCAAAGTCTGTACTGCATATAATCAAGAAAAACCGAACTACTTTACTATCGGATAAAGCTGCACCGTATTTCCTCCGTCGACAACGAGCTCGGCGCCGGTGGTGTTGCGCGCGCACTCGGCGAAATACCATACGGCGTCCGCGATATCCGCGCCGTCGGCAACGTCGCCGATGGGGGTAAAGCGCGAGGGGACGTCGCGGTAGAAATCGGGATTCTTCTCCCAGCGGTCGGTTCTTATCATACCCGGAAGAACGGCATTGACACGTATATTATACTTTCCAAGGTCGATGACAAGCGCACGCATCAGCCCAAGCTGACCGCCCTTCGACGCAACGTACGCCACGCGATCGGGAATCGCGCGGTATGCGGTATTCGAATTAATAAACACGATACTTCCGCCGCCGTTTTCCTTCATTCTTGCCGCCGCATGCTCGCAGAGGCAGTAATTCCAAACGACGTTGGTATTTATAACCTTCATAAAATCTGTAATCGGGTTTTCGAAAATCTTCTGTCCGAGGCCCTGATCGGCGGCGTTGAGAACGAGAGTTTCGATAAAAATTCCCTTTTCATCAAGGAATTTGAACATTTCCGCGACGCCTTCCTCGTCCACAGTTCGCTCGTCAAGGAGCGAGTCGATCGCACAGCCGAGGATATTTACGTTCGGGAATTGCGCGCGGTACTTTTTCTCTGCCTCGGCAACCTTTTCGGGGTCTCTGCCGGTAAAGACGACGTTTTTGCCCTCCGAGGCAAATTTTTCAACTATAGCAACACCCGTGTTGATCGTTGCGCCCGTGACAAGTACACTTTTCATTTTTCTACCTCAAAAAACGCAGTTTTACAATCGAATAATCAAAAATAGAATGCCGTCTCGGGCGGACGGATATCGGTCAGCGCGCCCGTGTAGTGACGGAGGGTATGAGGCTGATAAGGATGCTTCAGGCACTCTTCCTCGTTGATCTCAATTCCGAGACCGGGTTTATCGGGAATCGTGATATAGCCGTCGGCATATTCAAGTGACTCATTTGTAACGTCAGCGCGCCAGGTGACATCGCTGTACATGATCTCGAGGATCGAGAAATTCGGACAGCAAGCGGCAAGCTGCAGAGTCGCCGCGTTTGCGACGGGACCCGAGGGATTATGCGGCGCAAAGGGGATATAATAGGTCTCCGCCATCGCCGCGATCTTTTTAAGCTCCATGATTCCGCCCGCGTGGCTGACGTCGGGCTGGATATAGTCGGAGGCGCGCATCTCGAAGAGATCCTTGAAGTCCTTCAAGGAATAAAGTCGTTCGCCCGCCGAAATTGCCACGGGCGACTTTTCGCGCACGGCTTTGAGTGCCTCGAGATTATCGGGCGGTGTCGGTTCCTCAAAGAACATCGGCTTGAATTCCTCGATCAATTTTGCGATCTTGATTCCCGTGGGAACGTTGAAGCGTCCGTGACCCTCGATAAGGAGGTCAACCTTGTCGCCGACCGCCTCGCGGACTGCCGCGATATTGCGGAGCGCGGTATCGAGATCCTTGTTTGAAATTTCAAGATAGCTCTTGCCGAAGGGATCCCACTTCATTGCGGTAACGCCGCGCTTGACGGCAATTTTCGCCTTTTCGGCAAATTCCTCGGGCGTTTTTGCGCCCGCAAACCAGCCGTTTACGTAGATTCGGCACTTATCGTTGACCTTGCCGCCGAGAAGCTGATAAACGGGGACGCCCAGCGACTTACCGAGGATATCCCAAAGTGCCATCTCGACCGCCGAAAGCGCGCTCATAAGCACGGGTCCGCCGCGCCAATATGCATCGCGATAGATATCGTGGAAATGCTTTTCGATCGTGCGCGGATCCTTGCCTACGAGGTATTCCTTGATATGCTCGACCGCACCGATCAGAGCCTTCTCCTTATATTCAAGAGTCGCCTCGCCAACGCCGTCTATACCCTCGTCGGTATAGACCTTGACAAACATCCAGTTTGTGCGGAAGCAATCGACCGCGAAAGTCTTAACGTCAATAACCTTCATTTTTTATACCTCTATTTCTTCCCAAATGGTAGGAATCACCTTGTTTCTGCATTCAAAATCCTTCGGATCGATCTCGTCGAACATACCGAAATGATAGGGGACGACGCGCATGGCGTGCGTCTTTTTGGCAAAACGCGCCGCGTCGGTCATGTTCATATTGTTTCCGACGCCGTTGATCGGCAGGAAGAGCACGTCGATCTCGCGGTAAAGCGGGGGCAGACTCTCAAAGATTCTGCTGTTGTAAAGCGTGTCGCCCGCAACGTAATAGACGCGATTTTCGACAAGGTCCTCGATCACAACACCGACGGCATAGGGGTCGCTGTGCGCCGCGCGGACGGCGGTGAAGACGAATCCCTCAAGAGTGACGCTCGTGTATTTATCAAAAAGGATGAAATTCTGACCGCAGAGGTCGCCCATTGCCTTTGCGCGCACCGAGGTCGGGCCGAGAACGCTCATCTTTTTTCTTGATTTTTTAAAGAAAACAGGCGCGGTCTCGGGGTCGTAATGGTCTATATGATCGTGAGTAAAGATCATAATATCGGGATCGATATTGAAAAACGCTTCGTTCACGGGTGAACGGCGATAGTTTGCGGGCTGTACCTTTTCAACGTAATTCGACATATACGGGTCGATCATGACGGTAACTCCGCCGCGCTCGAAGAGGAGACCCGCTTGTCCAAGCCAAGTTATCTTCATAAATTTGTACTCCTGTTTTTTGTTCGTACCAAGTGGCTAGTAAATAGGAAATTTACGCTGTCGCGAAAATTTCAATTAAATAATAACACTTTTTTATCCAAATGTCAATAGCAATCAAAAAATATCCGCCCGCGATGCCGCGGGCGGATGGGAAATCATTATAATTATTTCAGTTTCTTAAGACTTTCGTTGATATCGTCAATATTATTTTTGAATGTTCTGTCGTAAGCCTTCTGGGTGCCAAGGTAGCCACCGGGAGAGTTCTTCTTGATCGCATCGCGGAAGATGCTGTAGGACATCTTGTCGAGCTCTGTGGTGAAAAGTCTGCCAACGTCGATAACGACCGCATCGCGGATGTAGTCAAACATGAATGCATCGTCGCTCTGGTCTGCGTAGCGGAGCTTCATAGACTCCTCAAAGAGTGCGGGAGTAACGTGGAGATAGCTCTGGTATGCCATAAGCTCGATAGTTGCAGCCGCTGTCTCGGGGATAGAGGATGCGGTTGAAACCATATACATGGTATAAGGGAAGGAGAGGCAGGTGCGATAACCTTCCTGATTTGCGTCAAACTTGGGAGTGGGAAGGATTCCGTAAGAGAAATCGGTATCCGAAAGCTTACTGGAGGTTATAAATGCACGTTCAATAAGGAAGAGAGAGTTACCCGGAGCAAACAGGGTTACGCCCTTTTCAATTTCCGCGTCGCCGGAAACGTAGAAGAGATTGCAGACCTTTTCAAGAAGGTCAACGGTCTTCTGGGAGAAGAGGTCAGCGGACATCTCAAGCTCGCCATCGGAATTAAGCTCAACGGTCTTGAGATCGGATCCGGTAAAGAAAGCATCCCAGTGAACGAGGGTTGCGGTCATACCGTATCTGTCTGCTTCGGTTGCCTTACCGTCGCCGTCCTGATCATTGTACACGCCCTTGGTATACTCAACAAACTTATCGAGAGTCCATTCACCTTCATATACATGATCGTAAAGAACGGAGGGAGCTATCTGATGAACATCATTCAGCATATCCTTATTGAAAGCGCACATGTACATCATATAAAGGTAGTTGGTCGAAATATCGCCCGATGCGAAATAAACACCGCCGTTAACGGTTGCCTTGTCGATCAAGCTCTTGGGCCACCAGGGCTTATCGAACTCCATAATATCGTATTCGGTAAGATCGTGTACGATACCGTGAGTAGCGACCGTTGCACCGGTCATCGAGTAACCCGCGAAAACGTCGTAAGCATCGGTACCAGCCTGGGTGCTGTTGATACATGCAGAGACGAAATTCGCCTGGTCGCCGTTGTCGCCAGGAGTACCGCTGTACTCAAGGGTAATACCGAACTGAGCCTCAACGTTCAGGTTTCTTCTGTAGATCGCATCGTTGACAGCTTCGCCGTTCTGATCCTCAACGAAGAATTCTACGTTCGGAACGTCATCCCAATAAAGGATCTTTACGGTCTCGCCGTCAAAGCGGAGATCGGAGGGGATATCGCTGGGTGCGAAAAGAGTATCCTCGGGCTCGGTTGTCTGCGCATCACCCGAAGGTGTGGCAGTATCGGGAGGAAGTGTGGTTTCTGACGGCTGATCTGTGTTTGCACAGGAAACCGCCATGGGCAGTACCATCGCGATAAGTAAAAGCGCGATGATGATGCGGGAAATGTGTTTCATAACATTTTCTCCTTTTATGTTTTTATTTTTTATTATCTGATTATAATTCGTTTTTTCGGCGGCTTCGCCGACCGAAAAAACACCGCCTGGACGAGCATAGCGAGTCCGCGCGCCGAGGGGAACTGACAAAATCTTTGATTTTGTCAAGTGGCGATAAGCGCGCGTCTCACTTGTAAAACGCAGTTTTACAAGTGTCTGACCTTATTTCATCAAAATTGCAAGCGGAACGTCAAGCAGGGGCAGACACTTGAGTCGCACAATGTCCTCGCCCGCGTCCTCGATCATATCCTCGCGCAAAGCATAAATGCTTCCGTCGCGCAGGTCGCAGATGCGGATGTCCTCGGGCTTCTGACCGCAGAGCGCGAAGGAGATCGTTCCCTCATATGTGGTGGTCAGGATCGGAGTCGCGTTCCAGTAAACGAGCGCGTGGCTGCCGTCGTCGAGCTCAAAGCCGTAGATCTTCGCCGATTCGTCTTCCTCGAGCGCATTGATTCGTCTCGACTGATTGTATGCACGGTAATAGGGTATGTTCGCGGGCTTTACGTTGCCGCGGAAGAGGGTTGCGAGGGTCTGGAGCGCGTAGTAGGAGGGCTTCGGCGTGTATTCACCCGTTGCAACGCCATCCTCGTCAAAATCAGCTCCCAGAACTCCGAAATATCCGAAATCGAGATAGGACGACTTATCGCCGACAACGCCGTTGAGCGCCTCGATCATATCCATTGTTGAGAAATATGAAGTAAACTCGACGTTGCAGTGGAGGTCGGTAATAAGCGTGCGGAGCAGAATTTTTCTCTGCTTTTCGGGAGTCCACGAGAAGCCCTTGACGGCGCCGTTGCCGTCGCTTCTCGACTGCGTACCGCCCTCGCCCTGAATAAGACCGATCGAAGGATCGTACATATCAACAAGCGAACGGAGCGCGCGGATGACGTCCTCTCTCTGCCAGTCTGCGGCAGAATAAAGATGGAAGGAAATATAGTCGATATACTCTGCCATTCCGGAACGGAGAGCCGTGTTTACGAAATAGGGCGCGCGCGTATGTGCAAGCGCAAATCCGACGATCTTGGCATCGGGATCGACTTCCTTTACAGCCTTTGATGTATCGATCGAAAACTCCGCGTACTCGCGGGCATTCTTCAAAAGGTCATAATCAGGCTTTGTCTCTTCAAAATAATGCTTCCAGCCGAGCTCGGGCTCATTCCAGATCTCGTAAAGCTTTACTCTGCCGCGGAAATGCTCGGCAGTCGCCTTGACGTAATTGACCCAGCCTTGTCTCGCATCCTCGCCGAGGGGAGGACACTTTACCGCGCCAAAGATCTTTGCGGCAAAATCGGTATAGAGGGGATTGCCGTAGCAAAGACAGACCCAGGGCTCAAGTCCGCGCTCGAGAAGGTTATCCACAACGCTGTCGAGCCACGCGAAATCGTAAACTCCGCGCTCGCGCTCGGTTCTCAGCCACCCCGACTGGATTCTGACCTTCTTGACGCCGAGGGCGGCAACCTTGTCATATGCCTTTTCGGGATCGAAAACGCCGCGGTCGAGCTTTTCAAATCCGATTCCTATCTTTGAAAATTCTATTTCTTTCGATGAAAGCTTCGGCAGTTCGCCGATCTTGGTGAGTCTTTCCATAGTAAGCCTCCGAATTATTCTTTATCTGTCTTTTTACGTTTTTTGCCGATGGCAAGAGCCGCGGGAATGATCGCCGCAAGAGGAGCTGCCGAGAAGCTGCCGCAACCCGAGCAATTCATTTCTTTTTCGATTTCGGGAAGACTTTCTTCCTCGGGAAGCTGCACATTTTCTGTACTGCTCAGGAAGCTGAACTTAAATCTTCCGCCGGGAGCAACGTCACCCGAAGTGTAAAAATCAAGGATATCGCCCGAAAAACGGCTGTAAACGTAGTCCTTGTTGCCGCTCTCTGCCTGATCGTCCTCGTCATGGACGTTGTCTGTCACGCTGAAATTGACGGTGAAATCCTCGCCCTCAATACCGAGCGCGTCCTTGGGGATCTCAACCTGAAGGTATCTTCCCTGCACTGAATATTTAAGATCGGCAATAGCTTCGCTTTCATAGCCGTTGCCCGTGAATTTTTCGAGAACTGCAATACTCTCGCTCTTCGGCGAGGTCTTGTTTATTACGTAATTGAAGGACTCCCAACCGCCCTCTCTGCCGTCAATATCGAGGTAGATATTCATCCAGAGCGGATCGGTATAGGGCGAAATATCCTCCGCGCATTCAACGAGAATGTAGATATTTTTGTCATCCCGCGCCATCTGCGCGCCGATGATATCGTTTCTGCCCGAATAATCGCGGTAGGTAAGCTCACCGTAGCCCTTGGCATCGCGGTCTCCCGTGTTGCCGATGTATGTTGCGTAATACGGCGCGACGTTCTGCCACTGTGAGGGCAACGCCGAGACGTCAATCGTCGTCTTCGCTCCCGCCTTGGGGATAGCGCGGACGCCCTTGTACTGTCTTACGTAGTTTACGAACTGATAATAATACGCATCTCCGAGAACTCCGCGCGAGGGCTCGATATCGCGGCTGTTTTCAGCATTATACTGATCGGGGAATGCGTTTTTAACTCCCTGCCACTCCTCATATCTGCCCGCGATCCACTCGTTGTAACCCGTAACGAAGATTACGGAAGGATCGACTTCAAGAGCATACTCGAACTGCTCTGCGAAATTCGCGCCCTTGAGGATCGCGTTTTCGCTCGTGTCGTAGCCCTTCGAGGTATAGGTTCTGCCCGTGTTGTTCGGACCGTTCATGGCGGAGAGCTGATGGGTGACGTAATCATGGTTCTGCGAGACGCCGACCGTGATCTGCTCGACTATACCCTTCTGCTCACGGGTATAGTTCAAATAATATTTCGCCTGCGGGTAGGTCGACAGCCAGCCCCAGTTCTTGTAATTCGGAATTTTATTTATGTATCCCGGGTAGTTGTTACGGAAGGTGAAAAACGATCTTATCTCGCTCTCAAGTCCGTTGTTTTTGTTGAGCTTCGACTGCCACGCCATGAGCATCGGCTTGCCATCGAACCAGAACCAGAGCGGCTGATATTTTCCGTCGCGGTAGATATCGGTGTAGAGCATCTTCATCTGCGCCACGGCATCATCGTTCGCCGCGAAGGGGAGCATGAAGGAAACTTTAGGAACCTCAACGCCGTCCTTCTGCGCGTTGAGCCACGTCTCGTAAAGCGGGATGTAACTGTCACGCCAAGTGAACTGACCGTTCGTGTTATCGGTAAAAACGGCATCGACAAGCGCATTGGCGAGCATTTCCGACTGACGGCGGAGCACCCACTCATCATTCGTGCGGTAATATCCGTATATCGGCTCGTCCCAGAAATGGTTGTAGTAACCGACAGGCCAGCCTTCGTAATTGTAATCGTGAATTATATCTTCGATATTGACGCCCTTTGCCGCCTCGGCATCAAGAAACTCCTGCACGTTGAAGGCGTTCGCGTTGCCCTGCGAGGCGTGCCAGGTCCAATAAAAGAGCGCGAGAGTTTTGGAATCACGCGGGTCTCCGACCTCGGCATTTGTCAAAGCCTTTCTGCCGAGAGAATCTGTGAACACCCATGTATCGGGCATAACGTCGTTTTTGAGATAAAGGCTGTCTGCGGGAAGCGAATGTGCAGAAAGATCGGTCTGATCCGCTGTGATCTCCTCAAAAACGGGAGCTTCTCCGTATATGGGCTCCGCGCTTGCGCATTCCTCAAAAATGTCGTTCATATCGGATTCAACTGCCAAAGTCATAAACATATCCCCCTTGGTTTCAACGCCGTCGGTGTATCTGAAGCCGCGGCTGACGCTGTTGTCCGGCGCGCACCAAGCGCCAACGACGCCCGAGATCTTTTCTATGGCGAAAAAGTATTC
>JAGBYM010000122.1 GCA_017628755.1 Clostridia bacterium
AAGGATGGCGGCGGGTTGCGCCGATGAGAAGGACGATGTAGCGGTAGAGCTCCTCGTCGATATTGATGGTTGCAACGCCTGCGCGGAGCTCGCGGAGCTCATCGCGGGTGATGACGGATTTTACCTCGTCGAGAGGGTTCTTTCCGCGGCGGGCAAGAAGAATGTTGAGCTCTTCATCGGGAGAGGGATAGCCCATTCTGATCTTGAGCGCGAAACGGTCGAGCTGTGCCTCGGGAAGAGGATATGTACCAACGTAACCCGTGGGGTTCTGGGTTGCGATAACGGTGAAGGGATCGGGAACGGGATAGGTTACACCGTCAACGGTGACCTTGGATTCTTCCATTGCCTCGAGAAGCGCGGACTGGGTCTTCGGGGAAGCACGGTTAATCTCGTCGGCGAGCAGAAGGTTACACATAACAAGTCCCTGACGGAACTCGAACTCCTCGGAGCGGCGGTTGTAGATATTGAAGCCGGTGATGTCGGAAGCCATAATGTCGGGGGTGAACTGTGCACGCTTGAAATCAAGACCGGTTACCTTTGCGATGGTAGCCGCAAGAGTGGTCTTACCTGTTCCGGGAACGTCCTCGATGAGGATGTGGGAGCCGGAAAGCATTGCTGTGAGAAGCAGTACGACCTCGGAGCGTTTGCCGACTATAACCTTTTCGATCTCGGTCATAACGGCCTGCACCTTTGCGTAGTTTTCCTGCACGTTGAATGCGGGAGCGGAGGTTTCGGTGGTCATCTCTGTTACTTTTTCGGAGTTCATTTGTGTGATCCTTTCTGTGTATTGCAAAAAATTACAAACAATGTGATAGAAATTGACTGAAATGTATATATAGTCGAGTCTATTATATCACATCTTTGTGCGAATTGCAAGATATTTTTGCGTTGCGCGCGATATTTTTTCGGCAAAATGTAAAGAGAGGGCACGCCTTCTTCTTGACAAAACTCATTTTGGATGCTATTATTATAGCGTAAAGAAAATTTTTTAAAAAATATAAAACCCGACGCGACCGACTGGGTGCATTTTGCGATATATAGGATGAAAGGAGGTTTCCCCCATGGACGACAAGAAAATAATTGAACTCTTTTTTGCACGCGACGAAAAAGCGATAAGCGAGACCGAGAAAAAATACGGCAAGCTCTGCCGCTACGTGGCATCGAATATCCTATCCTCGCGCGAGGACGCCGAGGAATGCGTCAATGACGCGCTTCTCGCACTCTGGAACTCGATCCCGCCCGACAAGCCCGAGCCGCTTCTGGCTTACATAGCCGCGAGGGTCAAGAACATCGCGGTAAGTAAGTCAAGGGCGAACAACGCCTGGAAGCGCGGCGGAAACGTACAGATCATCAGCGACGAGATACTTTCGAGCATTTCGGACGGTCATACGCTTTCGGAATATTACGAATCGCGCGTCGCGGGTAAGGTCATAAACGAATTTATCGGAACGCTGAACAAGAGCGAGCGAAAGGTCTTCATCCTGCGCTA
Source organism: Clostridia bacterium (assembly GCA_017628755.1). Taxonomy (GTDB): domain Bacteria; phylum Bacillota; class Clostridia; order Oscillospirales; family CAG-272; genus CAG-390. The sequence continues at coordinate 1,490 of JAGBYM010000122.1, forward strand.
CTGGTACCGCGCGAGCGACAAAAGCATAATGGAGGAGACGGGATTTTCGCAGAGCAAGATCAAATCAATGCTGGCAAGACTGCGCGCAAGACTTGCCGAAGCACTCAAGAAGGAGGGAATAATCGTATGAATGATTTCAGAGATACAAGACTGATTGAAGCCTTTGAGTATATCGACCCGAAATACATCAACGAGGTCGGCGCGACTCTCAAGCTCCGTTCTGTATATTCAAAGGAAGAAGAGCATACCAAGCCCACCCTCCGCGCGCACGTAAAACAGCTCGCAACCCTCGCGGCGTGTGTTTTGTTGCTTTCGCTGGCGTTTCCTTTTTTCGGTTACGTCGGAAATCTTATAGCTGATTTTGCGGCGGGACACGCCGGAACGACCGAGGAACTTCCTTATCTGGTGTATTCACCCGATGTCGAGCCGCTGTCGCAGGAGCTGATGGATGAGATGAACGAGAAATACATTCAATGCTTTTTGAAGATGTCAAAAGAAGAGCTTATCGCCGAATTTGGTGAAAACTATGTTGAAGAGCTTGACCATTTGCGGCTTTTCGGAAAGTGGGAGCCTTGCCATACTGCATACTATGGAACGTTTGGCGATTGTATTGTAGTTGCGCAAGTTAATTCCCCGTACGGAGACAGCACAATTATCATTGCCGGATATGAGATCATCGAGCACACGTATGTGTATCATTACCCAACAAAAACTATGTATCAGATTGCCGTTGCGTATGCAATGGGATTGCTTGACAACGATGATATCGAGCTTATACCCGAGCGGCATAAGAAATGTATGCAACAAGGCAGAGAAGACAAAACAACCGACGCCGCAAAAGAACAGCCATACGATTATATCCTTACCGAAGAAGACCTTGCCGAGCTTAATGAGGCATATTTCAAATATAACTTTCAGTATGAATTGAAGAATAATATTTATACCGAAGAGCAGCTTGAGCAAATAAGGAACAGCAAATACGGCAAATTTGCGGAGACCGTCGAGGGTGCTATGCAAAGAGGAACTTATGCGAATTCACGTTTTTATTTCGGAAAGTTTGGCGACAGTATTGTTGTAGCGTTCAGCGGTATGGCAAGCATTGGGCAACATTTTGATCTTGACGGATATAGATTCCGTTTCCGTAACTCTACGGTGTATGTGTGTCACGATTCTACCCTTTACCTTCCGACCGAAGCCTATGAATTGGGATTTTTGAACCTTTCGGACGTGCAAATACTTTATGATATGTATATCGAGTATTTCGCCGGCATATCCGATGAGCTGAAGATCGCACCACAGGAGGTATATCAGGGTTCAGTTCTGCTTTCATATGAGGAATCACGTGAGATCGTATGGGAGTATATACAATCCGACGGAGAACCAAACAATCTCGACCAAATCTTCAATGTCAAATGCTACGGCAAGTTTGACGACGTATACGCCGTAATGATAGGCTCAAACGCTATGACCTTTAAGGAAGAGAAGCGAGTCGAAACCGTCGGCGGAATCGATTTTACGTTCGAGACCGATCAGGAAATGTATATTTACTATTGGGGAAGGTTCGATAGTATTGATTTGGCTTTTGACCTTGGATGGATCGATATGGATGATCTGTTGGAATTGGAAATGCGCTGGAATCGGAGAAGATAAAAATACACCGCCCCTCGGCGCGTAAGCACCGAGGGGCAGATTATAAACTTTTCGTTAAAATCTTTATTACCTATTGCATTATTGATTGAAATCTGTTATAATATTAAGGTAAATTTATTATTTTACGGCGTTGGCTGTGAAATAAGGCCATACCAGCCGGGGAGTTAGCGGTGTCCTGTACCCGAAATCCGCTATAGCGGGGGTTCATTCCCCTTTTGAGGGCGGAGCGGATGCGGTCTGCGACTCTTTTTCTGTGTTGAAGGGTGGGTCTTGCGCAATCGTGCGCTGTGAACCATGTCAGGTGGGGAACCAAGCAGCATTAAGCAGTTAGTGCGATGTGCCGCGAGTCCGCCTGCCCCGAGCAGAGAAAGGGACTAACGCGCAAAAGTGAAGTTCGATTTTGGGGTGTATGGTCTTATTTTGCAGCCAATTTTTCTTGATCGGCATAAATTGTGCAATACTTCGTTGCTCCTCGACTCATCCCTCGACTATCGTAAAGATAGCCTTCGGGAATCGTCTGCGGTGCGCCTCGTCTTGCGCAATTTCTGCTCGATCAAAGATTAAAAATTGTGCAATACTTCGTTGCTCCTCGACTCATCCCTCGACTATCGTAAAGATAGCCTTCGGGAATCGTCTGCGGTGCGCCTCGTCTTGCGCAATTTCTGCTCGATCAAACC
>JAGBYM010000123.1 GCA_017628755.1 Clostridia bacterium
AAATCAAGATAAAGAATATCGTTTCATGTGGTTAACAATTGTTTTAAGCTTTGCATTCTATATCCCGGTTGTATTATGGGCAGATTCAGTGCCTGCAATTGGATTCTTGATGATGCCTAAAACATGTGCTTATGTTTGGACAGTCTTAATAGGATTTATGTCCATGCGAAAGTCTATTGGATAAAGTCTTAATTTCATTACGTATTACATAGGCTTCGTTACAAGCATGGCGTTGCGCCCCGGAAGATAGCGGTCAAGTGCAACTCCCATCATCGCCAAGGTGTTAGTGTACCCTCACGGGAAAAGATGTGCATCAAAATTGGCCACACACATTCCGAAGCTCTTCAAAAAACACTCAAATAACAAAAAGGACTGCTTCACCGTTTGAAGCAGCCATTTGATTATTCAGCTTTCGATTTTTTAGCAAGCAGATGACGAATCAAGCGATAGAACCAATAGGCGCCGCTCACGAACAGAATATCCAGTACGGTTACGATCAGCACGTAGAAGATCGCAGCCGCAACCTCGCCTAAAGACGCTGCTACGCTCTGCCGTACCGCCTCCAACGGCGCAATATTGCAGGAGTAGAAGTTGTTGAAATTGGTTTTCAGCAAATGTGCCATTGATGCGGCAATCGCGCAATAACATAAAATGAACAGCTGAACCTTTTTGGTTTCACCCTTTGGAGCGGGCTCGTGAAGATTCAGCGCGGGGATCAGCAGAAACAGTAGCATTACTACGTTGTGGAAGGCAACCGTGTGGAAGCTGAAGAAGTTGGTGGTAAATTCCTGCACCGCCTGCGCGGAATAGATAAGATCGGGATATATCGCGGTCAAAAGGAAGGTGGCGGATGCCACAGCTGTGGTAATGCAGCTCACAGTCTTCTCATATTTGCCGCGGTAAAATGCCATAATGAACGGCAGGAAGATCAGCATAGAGCAAAAGTGGAAGGGCAGATTGTACAAGTCGTAGCCCTGCTTCAGGGATAGCGCCTGCTTGCCGATCTCCAGAGCAACGATCAGGCATGCCAGTATTTGAAAGGGGATCCTTCTGACCGTTATGCTTTTCTTACCCAAGGTCAGCCTCAGCACCGCTGCGATCAAGAGCATTCCGATTATGCTTGGCAGCAACGTGCGTATATGCGTAGGTGTCCAAAGCGTCATAGCAACCTCCATTTTTTGATTTTAATAATTGTATTATATCATAAAACGGAAGAATATGTCAATATGATTTAGGACTCAGCGGATAATCTTAAGGAAACCTTAAGAAATACGGCACCGTGCATCGTAAAATAGTGTTTAAGTGCAATTTGGGTTATTGACAAGCGGGAAATCTACATTCCGCAAAGCCTACGTGCATTGTTCCTTTGATTGATGCCATACAACACTTCGTGCCAATTCCATACCGCCAAGTTGCGGATTCCATACACGCCTTCGTTGTGATTAAAGTGATTTTTGGCATATACATTTCGGGTGCATCAAACTTGTAGCCGGATTTGAACCACCACACTATTCCAAGAAAAACCTATATAACATATTGCAAAATCAAAACAAAAATGCTATAATAAAGTTGGTAAGCTATTTTTCGCCTGTTTTGTACATAGAAAGGAAGTTTAACTTTGGAGAGAAGAGAACAGTTTTTAAATATCGTTTCCGGCATTTCAGCAAACAATGAGATCGCCCTAAAATACGCGGAGCATCTTGAAGAGCTTTTTGACGTTATCATCCCCGAAAAGATCGGAAACGAATTCTGCAATGCAATAGAAAACAACGATTACGCCTCCGCTGTCAAGGCTTGTGCAAAGTACTTCCGCGAAAAGCCGGATTTCAGCGTTCCGGAACTTTCGGGTAAAGGCTGGTACAGCGTTGATGCGGCTGAAAAATGTGTAAACGGTGTTGCCCGAGTGGTCAATATAGATTGGGCGTTTCCAAACGGTGAGATGGACTTTCTGTTTAACCCCACCGAGCTTGAAGGTCCGATCAATCACGAATGGCTGTGGCAGTTCAACCGTCACGACTATTGGTGCAATATGGCGAGAGCTTATAACGGTACCGGAGACGAAAAGTATGCCGAAGCGTTTAGTGCCCAGCTTCTGAAATGGATCGCTCAAACGGGTATTCCCGAAAAATGGAATGCTCCCGGAAGCGCTTGGAGAACTATCGAATGCGGACTCAGATTGTTGGGAAGCTGGCCCGCATCTTACGACGGATTCAGAAAATCGCCTTCCCTCGCCGACGTCTCGGTTCTGCTAATGATCGCGTCCATGCACCGCCAGTCCGTGCATCTTGTAGAGCATCCCACCGGTAAAAACTGGCTGATGATGGAATCTAATGGAGTTTATTCCTTCTCATCGCTCTTTACGGAGCTTTCGGATTCCGAAATCAACAGAAAGATCGCAACAGAACGTCTGCTTAACGAGCTTGAGGGGCAGATACTTCCGGACGGTATGCACAACGAGCTTTCTCCCGACTATCAGTTCGTGGTACTGAACTGCGCTTCAAACTTCTATAATTTAGCGTTAAGTCTCGGCGTTGCTGATGAGATACCGAGCAGTTTTGTTGAGCTTATGCGTAAAACAATAAACGCCGCTATTCTGCTGTCAACTCCCGCCCTCACGCAACCTAAAACCAACGATACGCATATTATCAATACCGTCGCTTACACGGGACGCGCCGAAAGACTCCTTGGATATAAACCCGAATACCGTTTTGTAAACTCAAAACGCGCCGAGGGCGAACCACCCCAGGGCGAAACTGCGTCCGCTTATCTTCCCTATGCGGGATTTGCGGTAATGCGTTCCGACTGGAGTGAGAACGCCGCTTATCTTTGCTTTGACGTAGGGACTCTCGGTACGGCACATTTTCACCAGGACAAGCTCAACATTAATATATTCAAGGGAAGCCAAGAGCTTATATACGATGACGGCGGCGGACAGTACGAGATATCCCGCGCCCGTGAATACGCGCTTTCAGGTCACGGTCATAATACCGTTCTCGTTGACGGCCTTCCTCAGTACAGAAAAGTTCCGCTCTGTACCGACGAGCCTATTGACGCAGGCTGGGTAACAAATGACGTTTTTGATTACGCCGCCGCGACCTACGACGATACGTTTGGAAAAGAAATGATCAAACCTGCAACTCACAAAAGAGAGGTCCGCTTCTGTAAACCGAACTTTTTCATCGTGTCGGATACGCTTACTTCCGTTGACGGAAACACACACGATTACGAAGCACTTTTCCATCTCGACACCACAAAGGTGAGAGAATTGACCGAATACAAAAACGGCATCATTTCCGATTTCGGCAAAGCTTACGAGGTCGTTATGATACCGCTGGATGAAAATACCGCGCCTGTTGAGCTTAAAACCGTTTCCGCTGTGACCGAGCCGCAGATGCAGGGCTGGTACAACGGAAGAAATGAAACAAATCTTCACGAGGCTATCACTGTTTCAAGAAAGGTCAGCGGAGTTAAAGATTACAGATTCAACACTCTGATCTTCCCTGTAAAAGCGGGTGACGCTCTGCCGAAGGTTACCGAGTGCGCAAACGGACAGGTAAATATCTGCTTTGAAGGTAAAAAATACACCGTTGATTTTCATTCACTGAATAAGTAAAACGACATATTCAAAATTTTTCATAGTTTTTAATACGGCACGCCATTGATTGTTTTGGTGTGCCGTATTAAAATTTAAAAATAATAGGAATTATTCTCATTTTGTGACTAACTCACAGAAAACTCCCAAACAAAATGGTATAATATAGTCGTAAAGAAAAAAGAAAGAAAAAGAAAGGTAAAAACAAATGTTTAATTTATATAAATACAACAGTAACGCAGTTTTGGGAGCTCTGGTTGTGTTATTTGCACTGGGACTGCTGATTGCTTAAAGATAAAAATTTACTGACCCGCACGTCGGGTCAGTTTTTTGTTTGAGTATAATGAGAAAAGCTCTTGAATTGTTTGTGAATTTGTGCTATAATAGATTTGATAAAAACACTGGTTCGGTGGTCTCCCAATGCGTTATGTTGTTGATTCCGCAGAATTTACCGACCCCGACAGATGGGATTACAGTTCCGCTTCCGAGAAGAGAACTGCTTGAAGCTTTGAGTGAAATTTAATAAAAATAAGAGGTATAAAATTATGACATCAAAAGAAATAATCAAAAGGTTGATAAAGCATGACGAGCCTCCGCGCTTCGGATTCGATTTTAAAGATCACTCGGATTTTGTACATACTGCCAATCGGCGACAGATAAATATGCCTCCGAATCCTTACGATAAGTGGGGGGATTATCCTGAACTTCGAGAGATAACAGGGTTCCATGGCGAGACCCGCCGCGATTTCTACGGAAATATTTACGGCAGATTCAACGGAAAGACCAAGGGCGAATGCATCAGAGGCGCGATACAAGATTGGGATGACTATTATTTTCCCGTTATTGAATTTGATCCCGCTTTCCGCGAAACGCTTTTGGAGAAAGATTTTGTCAATCACGATAAATTCGTTCTGACTACGGGCAAAGCTATTTTTTCCCAGCATCGCGATGCGCGTCTCATGTCGAATGCCCTTATGGACACAATTGAATACCCTGATGAGGTAAAAAGCTTTATTGACGGACTTGTCGATCAGGAGATAGCAATTATTAAGAATATTGCCGGATGCGGTATTGACGGTTGGATAATCTACGACGACCTCGGAATGCAGACGACGACCTTTATGTCGCCAAACACCTTCCGCGAGATATATAAACCCGCCTATAAGAAGCTCGCCGATGCGGTTCACGAAGCCGGCATGGCAATGTTCCTTCACTCCTGCGGTTATAATTATGCTTTGATGGAGGACCTGATCGACGCGGGTATCGACGTTTTCCAGTTTGACCAGCCCGATGCATATCCTGCAGAGGTTTTGGCAAACGAATTTGCAGATCGAGCTGTATTCTTTTCGCCGGTGGATATTCAAAAGGTTCTTCCCACAGGTGACCGCGAATTTATCGAAAGACGCGCTAAGGAAATGTGCGAGATATTCCGTAAAGTCGGCGGAGGTTGGATAGCAAAGGATTATCCCTCTTACAGCGATATAGGCATAGACCACGAATGGGCGCATTGGGCGCAGGACGTTATCGTTGCTAACAGTGATATCTGATAAAAGGAGATGTATTATGAAATCCTTGTTTAATTTGATTATGGTATTTATGTGCTTGATTCTCTGTATGTCGCTCGCGGCATGCTCGAAGGATCCCATCCCCGCTGAAACAACTCCCGCTCCCGCAGATACCGATCCTATTCCCGAGGAGACTGAACCTATGGTAGATTACGGAACTCTCACAATTGATGACGTTTTCGCATGGGTTGGCTATCCCGAGTCCATCATCCTCCCCGTCTTCTCGAACGAAGAGCACAAGGAAGCTCTTACCTATGAGTACGATACCTCTGCGCTTACCATTGATGCGGAAAAGAACACCGTAACCGCGCTCAAAAAGGGCGTTCATGAGGTTACGGCAAAGTCCGAGCACTTCAGCGCGACCTTTAACGTAAGAATCGAAGAGGTTAACACCGCTGACAAAAAGTTCAGCGCAAAGGATTTTGCCGCAGCTGCCGAGCAGCGCGCAAAGATCTGGAAGGATAACGGCACTGACGGTCAGACCACGATCTTTATCGGCGACTCCTTCTTTGACACCGCATTCTGGACCGGCTTCTATACCGCGGAATACGTTGGCAAGGACGCGCTTTGCCTCGGTATCAGCGCAACCACGACCTACGACTGGGAAGAGTGGGTTACCGGCTGGCTTTCCGAAACAAAGCCGAAGAGCATCGTAATGCACGTTGGTACCAATAACGTTTACGATGACGGCGACACAGTCAACAACGCGCTTTCCGCATACCAGAGACTCTTTACCATTATGCATAAGCAGTTCCCCGAAACTCATATTTATTGGTTCGGAGTAACCCAGCGAGCATATGATAATCTCAAGATCGGATATGTTGAAAGAATCAACGCAACCATGAAGAAGTGGTGCGATGCGC
>JAGBYM010000124.1 GCA_017628755.1 Clostridia bacterium
CACGGTAAAGGTCGAGGCTGACGGCGAAAATGCCCTCATCCGTATGGCAAACGCACATACCAACATCGTCCACCGCGAGAAAAACGGCGAGGTTATCAGCGATACTCCCGTCAGATGCGAGAGCGAGGACGGTATGTCGTCTCACGAATGCCTGACCGTTGAAAATATCATCAAATTTGCCGAGGAAGTCGAGCTTTCCGAGGTCGAGGAGCTTCTTTCAAGACAGATCGAGTGCAACACCGCGATCTCGCGCGAGGGACTTACGAATCCCTGGGGCGCGTGTATCGGACAAACTCTTATGGCTGTTGCCGGGGAGAATCTTATGAACCGCGCGAAGGCACGTGCCGCCGCGGGAAGCGACGCGAGAATGAACGGATGTGCCATGCCCGTCGTTATTCTTTCGGGCAGCGGAAATCAGGGTATGACGGCGTCTCTGCCCGTCATTACATATGCAGAAGAGCAGAAGAGAAGCCGCGAAGAGCTTCTCCGCGCGCTTGTGGTATCAGATCTTTGTACGATCCATCTTAAGACTTACATAGGCAGACTTTCCGCATTCTGCGGTGCGGTCTGCGCGGGCGCGGGGGCGGGCGCGGGTATCTGCTTCCTTGAAGGCGGCAGACTTCGCGAGGTTGCGCACACACTCGTCAATGCGCTCGGAATTTCGAGCGGTATCGTTTGCGACGGTGCAAAGGCTTCCTGCGCGGGCAAGATCGCGCTTTCGGTCGAAGCGGGCATTCTCGGTTGGGAGATGTTCAAGAACGGTAAGCAGTTCTACAGCGGCGAAGGCATCGTCACCAAAGGCGTCGAAAACACCATCCGCAACGTCGGAATTCTCGGTCACGACGGTATGAAGGCGACCGATAAGACGATTATGGATATTATGCTGAGAAAGAACTGTTGATTAAAATTTAATAAAGATTATCTTAATGTGCTTGACGGGAGCTTCCTTTTGTTATATAATAGTGATGAAAGGAAGTGATGTCGATGAAGAAGAAAAAACTGACGGTAGTTTTGTGCATACTCGCGGCTTTGATAGCTTTAGCGGCGTGGCTCATCTACCGTCAATTTCATATATACAGCGCCGAGGATTTCGGCTTTGAGGATATAAAAAGTCCGAACGATGCCGATGGTGACGGAATTGATGATTACACCGATATGGTCGAGGGTGCGCGAGCCTACATCGCTACCGATCCCGAATATAAGAGCGTATATTACGCGGGCGGCTACCCGACCGACGGCTACGGCGTCTGCACCGACGTTATCTGGCAAGCCTTCCGCGCGGCGGGATATTCTCTGAAAGATATGGTCGATGCCGATATAGCCGAGCGTCCCGATGATTATTTCAAGGACGGCGAACGTGCCGATCCGAATATCGACTTCCGCCGATGCCGCAATCTGCTCGTTTTCTTCCGCGAGCATGCCACAGAGCTTACAACTTCGACGGATAACCCCGAGGACTGGATGCCCGGCGATATAGTGCTTTACGACGGACATATCGCGATCTGTTCGGATAAGCGCAACGCCCGCGGTCTGCCCTATATTATCCACCACGGCAACCCGATCGAAAACGCCGTCGAAGCCGATCAACTCACTACCACCTACGGCGGTGAGATAGTGGGACATTTCAGATTTTGTCCGTAAAATATAGAGGCTGAGTCTTAGTGACTCAGCCTTTTGCAGCTTACGGTGTTGCTTTTCCGTCGGAGCAATTAACGTATTCTATGAAGTATAGCTTATCGTTCCAGTTCTCACCTTTTTGGATTGCATGCCACTGCTCAACAGTTCCCGCATAATTGATAGTATCCATAAGGTAGGTTAGAGCGAAGGCTTCCTCTCCTATTTCGGTTAAACCTGCACCAAGAGAGAGCTCCTCGAGCGAAGTACAGGCAATCAATGCTTGATTCCCTATAAAGGTAACGTTTTCAATACCTTCAATATTTGACAGTTTGTGGCAAGCACCGAACGTAACATTTGGCAAGCGGGTAAATCCGTTAAGATCTGCAGATTCAAGTTCTTGGCATCCTGAAAACACGGAAGAACCGAGATATTCCAAGTCCTTGGGAAGCTGTACATAACTCAGTTTGCTTTCTGCAAAAGCTGAATTCTCGATCCTTTTTATGCTATCGGGAATGGTTAATTCTTTTTTGGGATAACCGAAAAATGCAAAAACACCTATTATTTCTACGCTTCCATCGTCGGGGATAACCGAATTTTTGCAGGATGCAATAATAGTTTTACTTTGTTTTTCAATAAGGCAATTGCCTTTGTCGGAAAAATGTTTATTATCTTCCGATACTACAATTTCGACAAGCTTGGACAAATTATGCTTAGGTGTCATAAACGAACGAATAAAATTGACGTTTGCGCCTATATAGATGCTTTCAAGGTTCGGGCAGGATTCAAATATACCGCCGGAAATGCTTTCAACCGTGTCGGATACCGTTATGCTCTTGGCGTACAGGCTTCCCGCTTCTTCCGCAGGTGCTCCCTCGTTGCGTTTATCGTTTATCATTTCCGTAACGGGAAAGCCGTTATAGGTAGAAGCTATTACGATATCTTCATCGGTACAGGTTCCGAAGCCGATGAAGGTTGCGCTTTTGCCGTCCGCGTTGATCACGTATTCAAGCCCCGGGCTACCGTCATATACTGTATTCGGTACGTCTGTTTCTTCGGTTGAAGTTTCCGATTCGCTCTCGTGAGCGGGGGCGTTTGATCCCGCACTTCCATCGCTGAAAGTCGGGCCTGCGGGTCTTATGTTGCCGATGAGCATTGATACCGCGGGGATGATCGCGCCCATCACCAAAGCGCAGGCGACGAGTGCGGCAGCCTGCTTCCAGGCGAAGACGATTCTTTTGGTTTTCGGTTGTTCCGCTTCGCGCTTAGGCGCGGCAGGCGGACGGATCTTATCGGCGGTTTCGGCGATGAGGCTGCTGTCGATATAATCCATAGCGTCAAGTAGCCTTGTGTCGTTGAAAATTTTGTTTTTCATACCATTATACCTTCCTTTTTGAGATATTCCGCAAGCTTTTTGCGGGTGCGTAGGAGCCTCATTTTGATAGTGCTCTCTCCGCAATGCATTTGTTTTGCGATGTCTCGGGGACTCATATCAAAGAAATAGCGCATAAGGAAAATTCGTCGTTCGCTCTCGATCAGGTTTCTGAGAAATTCGCTTATCAATTCGCCCGCGCGGCGCGCTTCGTAAAGCTCTGAGAGATTGGTGCCGTCATCGAGCATCAAGAGCAGTTCTTCATTGACAAGCTTGACCTGCCCTCCGCGTTTCCAGGCATTGTTTGAGCGGGATTTCTTCATTGCCAGCCGCCGCGTGATCTCGGAGATATATGCCGAAAGACTTGCGGGCTTTGTGGGCGGGATCGAATTCCAGAGTGCGAGGTAGACGTCATTGACGCACTCTTCACGGTCCTCCTTGAGGGCGAGAAAATTTGAGGCGATGTAGTA
>JAGBYM010000125.1 GCA_017628755.1 Clostridia bacterium
GACCGTGACAGCATTTCTTCGACATAATATGCTCCTTTTTGGCAATTTATTTTGCTTTTTTGGCAGTTGAGATTGCCAAAGTATTGATTTTTCATCTTAAAAACAGTATACTATAAGCGGAACAATTAAACAAGCGTTTAATTGTAAAATTTCTCACGGGAGACAAAAACATATGAAAAAGATCTACAAAATCGAAGTTGACTGCGCGCATTGCGCCGCTAAATCCGAGGACGCCGCAAAGAAGGTTGAGGGTGTACAGGACCTCGCCATCAACTTTATGACACAGAAAATGACCATCGACTTCGCCGAGGGAGCAGACGAAAAAAAGGTACTTAAAGATATCCTCAAGACCTGCCGCAAGGTTGACCGTTTCTTCACGATCGAGTGCTGATGAAAAGAAGACAAAAACAGATGCTCGCGCGGATAATCACCGCCGCCGCGGGCACTCTTCTCCTTAATCTCATACCCCTCGGAGGCATCCCTCGCTTGGCTCTTTTCGGCGCGGTATACCTCCTTATCGGCTATGACATACTTTGGAGCGCCATTCTCGGCATCTGGAACCGACAGTTTCTCGATGAAAATTTCCTTATGGCGATAGCCACCGTCGGTGCCTTCGCCCTTGCGATCTATTCGGGAAGCGGTGACTACAACGAAGCCGTTGCCGTTATGCTCTTTTATCAGACGGGCGAGCTTTTCCAGTCGATCGCGGTCGGCAAGAGCCGCAAAAACATCGCCGACCTCATGGACATCCGCCCCGATTACGCCAATATCGAGCAGGATGGCACGATCGTTCAGGTCGATCCGAGCGAAATTGAAATCGGAAGCACTATAATCGTTCAGCCGGGCGAAAAAATACCGCTCGACGGCAAGATCATTGACGGCAGATCGACTCTCGACACCTCCGCGCTGACGGGCGAGAGCATACCGAGAAGCGTTTCTGTCGGCGACACCGCCATCAGCGGATGCATCAACCGCGAGGGTGTGCTGAAAATTGTTACAGAGCGCGAATTCGGCGAATCGACCGTCTCCAAAATACTCGAACTCGTTGAAAACGCAAGCTCGCGCAAGTCGAAATCGGAAAAATTCATATCGAAATTCGCCCGCGTCTATACGCCTGCGGTCTGCGCCGCGGCACTCGCGCTCGCCATTCTGCCTCCGCTCTTCCTCGGTGAATGGTCGCTCTGGCTCTACCGCGCGCTGACCTTCCTTGTTATCAGCTGTCCCTGCGCCCTTGTGGTAAGCATTCCGCTCTCATTTTTCGCGGGAATCGGATGCGCGGGCCGCGAGGGAATCCTCGTCAAGGGATCAAATTACCTTGAAGCTCTCGCCGAGGTCAAAACCGTTGCCCTCGACAAGACCGGCACGCTGACGCGCGGTGTTTTTGAGGTCTCGGACATCATCGAAAACACGATTCCAAAGGAAAAACTGATCGAGCTTGCCGCGCACGCTGAAAGTGCGTCCTCGCACCCGATCGCGCAAAGCCTCCTTTCAGCTTACGGCAAGAATCCCGACCGCTCGCGCGTGTCGAACGTCCGCGAGGAAGCGGGTATGGGCATCGTCTGCGAGATCGACGGCGTCCCCGTTTCGGTCGGAAACCGCAAGCTTATAAAAAACGCACCCGAATATTCGGGCGCATCGACCGCTGTTTATGTTTCGGTTGACGGAAATTTCAGCGGAATCATACTTATTTCCGACACCGTCAAGGAAAATTCGCGCAAGGCTATTGAAAATATGCGCACGCTCGGCGTCACGCGCTGTGTTATGCTGACGGGAGACAGCGAGGAGATCGCAAGATCCGTCGCGGATGAACTCGGACTTGCCGAATACCGCGCTTCCCTTCTGCCCGCAGACAAGCTCGAAGCTGTTGAAGATATGCTTTCGGAGCGCGAAAAAGTCGCCTTCGTCGGCGACGGTATCAACGACGCGCCCGTCCTCGCCCGCGCCGACATCGGAATCGCGATGGGCGCGATGGGATCGGACGCCGCAATCGAGGCAGCTGACGTCGTTCTTATGAAGGACGATCCCCTCGACATCGCAAAGGCGATCAAAATCTCGCGCAAAACTCTCGCAATCGTCAAGCAGAATATCATCTTCTCACTCGCCGTGAAATTCGGATGCCTCGCGCTCGTTGCCATGGGACTAGCCGACATGTGGCTCGGCATCTTCGCCGACGTCGGCGTCATGGTCATCGCGGTGCTTAATGCGATACGGGCGATGAAGATTTGATTTTCCGCGCTCTTCCCCGCCATAATTACCTAAATAAATCAAAAAATTCCGAGCCTCAGCTCGGAATTTTTATGTTAAAATATCGTTTCGCTTGCCAAGCTTATTTCCGGCGCAAAGAATAACTCGGCAAAGCACTATTGACAACCTCCGCGAAATATGATAATATAATAATGTAGCAATCCTTTACCCATCAATGTACACAAAAAAGAACACTCGTTTTTGTGCAACCCGACGAATCGGTAAATTTTCAAAAAAATTTCTCAAAAACCTGAAACCAAATCACCGTTTACGGTTACTTGATAAGTGAAGGGCAAAGACAACTTCGGAAAGGAGGCGAGCCCATGAATGACGAGAGAATTATAGAACTCTACTTTGAGCGAGATGAACAAGCGCTCAGCGAAACACAGACGAAGTATGAAAACTTCTGCCACACCGTAGCCGCGAATATACTGGCGATCAGAGAAGACCGTGAAGAATGCGTCAATGACGTTCTTTTGGCGCTCTGGAACTCGATCCCGCCCGAGAGACCACACAGCCTCAAATCGTATATTGCAAAGATCACGCGAAACCTCGCGCTCAACCGCACCCGCGCCGAAAACAGATGGAAGAGGTGCGCAAACTACATGACCGTCGGCGAGGAATTTCTCGCCACGATCCCCGACACAGCCGATCTCTGCGAGCAGTTCGAGGCGGCTCGCGCGGGAAAAATCATCAACGAATTTCTTGAATCACTCCCCGAACACGAGCGCAAGGTATTCGTTCTGCGCTACTATTTCGGTGAGGACGTTTCCGCAGTTGCCGAGGACATGGGATTTACCGTTGGAAAGGTCAAGACTCTCCTTATGCGTACCCGCGACCGGCTTGCGGCAAGGCTCGGAAAGGAGGGCATAATCGTATGAAAAAGAATAACGGACTGCGCGACAAGAGACTTCTCGAAGCGCTCGAATACATCGACGAAAAATTCGTAGACGAGGCGGCAGAGCAGATCAAGGCAAGACCGAAAAACGGCGCGCACACAGCCGACGGAAGCGGTTTCCATAGGTCGATCAGGCTAACGCTCGCGCTCGCCGCAGGACTTCTCATCATCAGCGCATTTATCCCCCTAATCCACCACATCATAAACAATTATCTGAACATTTCGGGCTTCACAGAGACCACCGCGGACGAGACGACCCTCTCGCCCGATATCACAAGCGAGGAAGTCACAACCGCTCCCGCGCCCGAAACCTCGTCCCCCGAAACCACAGCGGATGAAACTACAGCCGAGGTTACAACCGAGGAAGTAACGACCGCCGAAGAAACTACCGCGCCGCCCGAACCCGAATACGACGGCTCGCGCGGGCTTGCATACTCAGTCACAAACAACAAAGCTACCCTCGTCGGACTCGGAACCTGCACCGAAAAGGAGCTTGTGATCGCTTCGACCTATCGCGGATCTCCCGTTACCGAGATCGGATACGGTGCACTGGCAAACCACACCGAGATCGAAAGCATCACTATTCCCGAAGGCGTAACAAAGATAGGAACACTTGCTTTCTCAGGATGCACGAATCTGAAAAGCATTTATATTCCCGCAAGCGTCACCTCGATAGCAGAGAACGCTTTTGATAACTGCCCCGCTCTCGAGTCGATCACGGTGGCAGAGGCAAACGAGAACTATTCCGGCAATGGAAATTGCCTTTTCTACAAGAAGACCGGAGTTCTTTTCCTTGGCTGTAAAACGACCGTCATCCCCAATGACGGAAGCGTCAACACCATCGCTTCGGGCGCGTTTGTCGCTATCCCCGGACTCCGCGAGCTCGTCATCCCCGAGGGCGTGACGACGGTTGCCAAGGGCGCGATCACGGGCTGTTCCGATCTTGAAAAGATCTCGCTTTCCGCAAGCCTTTCTTCCTTTGAGCTTGGCGCGCTGAAGAATTGCCCCGCGCTCGCCGAGATCACCGTTTCTGATAAAAATGAAACCTATATCGCAAAGGACAACTGTCTGATCCACGTGGTCAACAAGCAGCTCGTTCTCGGATGCAAAACAAGCATCATCCCCGCTGACGGAAGCGTCAAGTACGTCTCGGATTACTCCTTCTCGGGCTCGGGAATAACTACTATCGAATTTCCCGAAAAGGTCACCGAGATCAAGCCGTACTCCTTTGAAAATTGCCGTTCGCTCGAAAGCTTCGCAATTCTTAACGCAAGTCTTCTCTCGATCGGTGACTATGCCTTCAGCGGATGCACAAAGCTTTCCTCATTCACTCTGCCGAAATATCTTGATACAATCGGCAAATCCGCATTCCGCGGATGCACCGCGCTGACAGAGCTTGATCTTTCGTCCGCAAGCCTTGAGAGCATCGGCGAAAGTGCCTTCCGCGACTGCACCTCGCTCGTCAGCCTCAAGATCAACCGCGACTCAAGCTGGGGCAGCTCAAGCGTCTCGGTTTCGGCATCCGCCTTCGAGGGATGCACCGCTCTGCGCGAGGTCGAGCTCAACGGAAGCGGAAGAGTAAGCTTCTGGGGCAGCGCGACCTTCAGAAACTGCGTAAACCTCAAGACGTTTACAACAAATAAACCCTATAGCATGATCGACAATATGTTTACGGGCTGCGCTTCACTCGAAAGTCTGCCTTTAAGCAACGGCAACGAGATCGGAAAAGGAATCTTTGAGGGCTGTACTTCGCTTAAGAGCTTCACAATTAACAGCGAAGTCAAGACGATAGGCGAAAACGCCTTCAAGGGATGCGAGTCGCTGACCGAGATGATCTACCTCGGAAAATGCGATGAATGGTACGGCTTAACGAAAAAAACGGGCTGGAATTCCGGCGCACCATTCACAAAGATCACGTGCTCAGACGGAGACGTCGAGCTCGCAGACCCCGGACCACAGCATAACGGTGCTCCCGGACTTGTCCACGTACTGAATGAGGACGGCAAATCGGCAACTCTCGTCGAGCTCGGAAAATGGTGGTGGAGCTACGGCTGCAAGTTTGCGGACACGTATAACGGCGTTCCCGTAACTCATATCGCGCCGAACCTTCTCCGCGGCCAGGGCCTCGCCGAAAAGCTCACTCTCCCTAACCGCCTTGCAGAGATCGCCTCCGAGCAGTTCATCTACAGCTATTACCTCAAAGAGATAACGATCCCCGCCACCGTCACTGAGATAGGCGCCGACGCCTTCCGCGGCTGTGTAAATCTCGCAACCGTAACCTTTACGGGCACAGTCGAGCAATGGAACAAGATAAAGCTCGGCGAAAACTGGAATCTCGGCTGCGCCTTTACCGAGGTCATCTGTCTGAACGGAAAGGCGACCGTCTCGATTCCCGATGACGGAAACAATGGCACTCCCGGTCTGCTCTACGGCGTTTCAAACGAAGGTTACGCTTTCTTCTCGGGCGTATCGCAGGATTGCACCGAGACCGATATCATAGTCTCGTCCAAGTATAAGGGCTACGACGTAATCGGCGTGCGCGATCAGGCTTGCCACTCGAACAAGAGAATCACTTCCATAGTGCTCCCCGAGGGTATCGAATATATCGGCGAAGCCGCCTTCTACTATTGCACCTCGCTCAAGAAGGTAGTTCTGCCGAAATCCTTGAAAACCATCGAAGGAATCGCCTTCATCGATTGTACCTCGCTTGAGGAAATAAAGCTCAACGAAGGCTTGCTGTCGATTGGAGAACAGGCGTTTGCGGGATGCTCCTCGCTTGCATCGATAACCATTCCCGAATCTCTCGAAATCCTCAGCGGAGACGTCTTTTATCGCTGTGAACTCATTACGAGTTTCTACATTCCCAAAAATGTTACCAACATATACTACATCAATATTCCGAATCTCACCTCGGTCAAGGTACATCCCGATAACCCGAAATACCGCGTTTACGGCAAGGCTCTGATCGATAAGGAAACCAAAACTCTTCTCCAGGTCTGGGGACAGACCGCTCTGCCGAACGACGGCAGTATCGAACATATCGGCGAGGAATGCCTCAATGGAGTAGATGGCATTGTCGATCTCGTTCTCCCCGAGGGACTGCGCTCGATCGGCTTCGGCTCTCTGAACAGTCTTAAGAATCTGAAGCGCCTCCATCTTCCGAGCACGCTGACCGAGATTGACGATTATTACACCCTGAACTATTTCCCGAATCTTGAAAAGATCACGGTTGCGGCGGGCAATCCGAAGTACTATGCAAGCGGCAATTGCCTTATAGATAAGGAGAACAAAACGGTGATCCTCGGCTGTAAGACGAGCGTTATTCCCGCGGACGGAAGTGTGATCTCAATAGGCAACAATGCCTTCTCGGAATCCAACATTACCTCGCTCCGAATCCCCGAGGGCATAAAGTCGATAGGCGAGGGCGCCTTCTGGGATTGCCGGTCGCTTGTAAGCATCAGTCTGCCGGACAGCCTCGAAAGTATTTCGAGCTACGTATTTGCCGACTGCCCTGCGCTGAAGAGCATCAAGATCGGCGAAAACGTCAAGAGCATCGGCATTGAGGTCTTCCGCGGATGCACCTCTCTTGAAGAAATCACACTCCCGAAGGAGGTCGAATATTTCGGTTGGGGTATGTTTGACGGCTGCAAGAGTCTCAAGGAGATCGTTCTTCCCAAGGGTATCGACGCAACCGGCATCAGCTTTACTTCCTGCGAGAGCCTTGTGCGCGTCGTTCTTCCCGAAGGAATAGGCAGCATATCCAACTACGCATTCTACGGCTGCACCGCCCTTGTAACGGTTGAGATCCCCGAAAGCGTGACCCAGATCCACGGCTCCGCCTTCCGCGGATGCACTTCGCTCAGATACCTCGTCCTTCCCGATGGCGTGAATATGATCGGCGAAAATGCTTTCTATAACTGCACATCGCTTGAGAGCATCAACATCCCCGAGGGCGTAACGGTTATTGAAAGACAGGCTTTCTACAATTGCGCCTCGCTCAAGGAACTGAGGATCCCCGCGGGCGTGACCTCGATCGGATATATGGCACTCAAGGGATGCGAGTCGCTCACTTCGCTCACCTTCGGCGGTACTGTTGCCGAATGGAACAAGATCTCGAAGGGTGCAAGCTGGGATGCCGACGCGAAGTTCTCCTACGTTACCTGCTCGGACGGAAAAACCGAAGAGAAGGTGCCAGGAACCGACTATTCGGATCTGAATAACGTCCCCGAGGCTCTGCGCGACGTGCTTCTCGGAAAGACCAAGTTCGTCAACACCGCGGACGGCACGGAAATGTACCTCAATGACCTCGACAAAGTCAACATTTACAGCTACCAGAGCGGTAAATTCTCCGAAAGCGACAACGCAGCATATGCCGTCGTCGACCTTGACGGAGACGGCGCGCTCGAGGTGATCCTGACCTCGGATATCCCGAGCGAGGATCAGTCCTATACCGATTACGGCGATAAGGTCATCCTGCGCGAGTACGGGGGCAAGGTCTACGGATACGTTTACGATGAGGATGTCGTTAAAAACATCCGCGCCGATGGTACCTTGGACTACCGAAAGAACGGACACAATGAAAGTTTCAGCACCAAGAGTACCTTCACCTTCTCGGGCTCTGCCTGCAGTATCATCGTGCATTGTAAGTACCTACTTGGCGGAAACAAATACTATGTCGGCAACACCGAGGTTTCGCTTGAGGAATACAACACCTACGCTTCCCGTTTTTCAAAGGATTATCTGAAGTGGTACCGCTTCGACAGATATCCTCTTGAGAAAACAGAATAAAAAATCGGCTGAATCACCGAAAGGTGATTCAGCCAAATTTTTTACATAGTGGACGATTCCTCATACTCGTCGCGTTCGCGGAAGAGGAGCGTTACGCACCAGAGTCCGGCAAGAGCAACGACAGTATAGACGATGCGCGCGCCGAGAGTGTCGTTTCCGCCGAAGATCCAGGCAACGGTATCGAACTTGAAAAGTCCCACTCCGCCCCAGTTGAACGCACCGACGATCGTAAGAATGAGAGCAATACGGTCAATGATCATAGGTAAGCCTCCGTTTTATTTTGCACAAACGCCCCGTGTTCCGAAAGCTCTTGCGCTTGAAAGTATTATTCACCTCGGCGCACTTTTCTATTCACACAAGTAAAAAATACGTATAAAAGCAAAAAATCTCAAAAAATCCGCAATTTTCTCAAACTTTTTTTAAAAAACCTATTGACATTTCTCAAAAACTATGATATAATATTCAAGCATTAAACGTGGCCCATTGGTCAAGCGGTCAAGACGCTAGCCTCTCACGCTGGAAACTCGGGTTCGATTCCCGGATGGGTCACCAAAAAGAAAAACACGACGCTCCGCGTCGTGTTTTTCTTTTTGGTGACCCATCCGCTGAAGCGGAACCGCGCAAATTGAAAATGGCTATGGTCAGAAACAGATTGAAATTATATGTTTTTATTTCGACAAAAAACCTAAATTATAAGCAATTTGCATTTGACTCGCGTAAGCAGGAGCTTTTTCTTCGATAAAAGCTGTACATAATAATACGCTTGTATTACGAATTATCGCCATCACAGCGAGGCAAATATTTCGATCTCCCGGATGGCTCTCTAATGCTTCACCGTGTAACACATCCCACTTTCCGTAATATTTATCGTCATAATTTCATCCTTGACAAACCCCGCATTTTACGATATAATATTTGTGCATTTTTTCTGAAAGGTCAATTTTAATGAAAATCACAAGAGCCATCACAATTTTTCTGCTTATCGCCTCGCTTCTCTGCCTTTTCGCAGGTTGCAACGGGGAAGAACCGATCGTCACCGATCCCGCGCCCGGAGGCACCGAAGAACCCGCAACCGAACTTCTCGTTCTGGTCGATAACGGCAAGAGCGATTTCACGCTCATTCGATCCGAGGAAGCATCCGGATATTATCTTGACACGGCAAAAGCTGTCAATGTGAAGATCAAAAACACCCTCTGCGATAAGATCAAGCTTGCCGACGACTGGACAGGCCCTCTCAATCCCGTTCCCGCAGATGCGCACGAGATACTTCTCTTTGAAACCAAGCGCGCCGAGTCTATTCAGGCTATGGCAGACCTCGATATTGAGGGCTATCTCATCCGCGTAACCGACTGCAAGGTCGTCATCGTCGGCTCGTCTCCCGCGGCATGCAACGAGGCTCTTTACTATTTCTTTGACACTCTGATTCCCGAGCACACATCGGGCGGCAGGATCGCGCTTCCGATCGGCTTTGAAAAAAAGCAGGAATTCAAGTCATCCGATTTTGATATCGCCAAGGCTCTGCGCGAGGGCAAGACCGTTTGCGCAGATTTCAAATTAGTCTTCCACTATCCCGGAATCGAAGGATTCCGCGTCTCTCAGGGATCGGCAACTGACGGAAAATATGCCTACGTTGCCATGAAGGACGGTAGCGGAGCGGCAGAGGTCGATAAGATCGTCAAGATCGATATGGCGACTTGGGACGTTGTTGCCGTAAGTGAGACCTTTCCGCTTGACCACGCAAACGATATAACCTATGATCCCGTAAAGAAACAGCTCATAGTTGTTAATATGCTCTCCAACACCGTTTCCTTGATAGATGCCGAAACGCTTGCCTTCATCGATGCGACCGCCCTCACCTTTGGAACTTGGGGAGCCGGATACGTTGACGGCGCTTCGCAGTACGCCTTCCTTGCACACGGAACACCGAGCGGACTTGTCATTACCGATACCGATTTCAAACCTATCCGCTCATCGCCGCTTGCCGACTCGACAGGTTACGTCGGTCAGGGTATGGATGCCGATTCCAAGTACGCATACGTTCCGCTCAGTCCAAGCTCTGGAAAGAACGATAATATCATCCAGATCTATGACATCACCACCGGCGAATACCTTGGAATCGTCAGCGTTGCCACAAAGATGGAATCCGAATCCATGTTCCACGCAAACGGAAAGCAGTATATGCACTTCAACAGCCAAGGCTCACAGATCGCAGAGCTTGAATATTACATAAGATTCGAATAAGGTAACAAAAAACGTTCTCCCCATTCACCGAAATGGGGAGAACGTTTTTATTTTATTTACCTACGCAGAATCTCGAAAAGATCCCGTCAGCGATATCCGCGCCTACTGCGCCGTGACCTCTGCCGTCAAGCTCGCAAAGGCGCGCTGCGGCATCCTCAAGGCAGACGCCCGCAACGTCGGGCGGGAAGCCTTCGGTTAGCGAGGAGAGAGCCTCTCCGAGCGCCTCGATCGTGCGGACGAGTGCATCGTGCTGACGTGCCGACGAGATAACGGCATCGCGCTCGGTGTCAAGCTCACCGTCGATAAAGAGACGGTTAACCGTGCTTTCGAGCTCGTCGCACCCCTCGCCGCTCTTGACCGAGAGTGTGACTTTAAGTTCAAACTTCTCTGCCAGCGCATCCGCCTCGGGATTGCGTTCAAGGTCGGATTTTGTAAGTACCGCAATGACCTTCCCGCTGTGCGAGGTCAGTTTTTCAGCAAGCGAAATATCGTCATCGGAGGGCTTGCGGGAGGAATCGATAAGGAAGAGCACGAGTTCTGCCGAGTCGATCTTTTCCTCTGCGCGGCGGATGCCGATGCGTTCGACCTCCTCCGCGGTCTCGCGCAGACCTGCGGTATCCGAGAGAAGAAGTGTCGCGCCACCGAATGAGACTGTGGCGGTCAGGATATCGCGGGTAGTGCCCTCGATATCAGTGACGATAGCCTCGTCCGAGCCGACGAGAAGGTTATAAAGCGTGCTCTTGCCCGCGTTCGTTCGTCCGCAGATGACGGTAGGAATGCCCTCCGCCACCGCGCGTCCCGTCGAATATGTCGCTGCAAGCTTCTTTGCCGACGCGATCAGCGCGGAAAGACGTAGGAGCACCTCATCGTCCGAGATCGAGCCGAGGTCTTCCTCGGGAAAATCGACGCGGGCGTAGATGTCTTCAAGCAGGGTCGTGATCTCGCGGCGCAGAGTGTCGCACGCGGTTGAAAGCGCACCGCTCATACCACCGCGCGAGAGTTTAAGCTGTGCTTCCGTGCCCGCATCAAGGAGCATACCGAGAGCCTCGGCTTCATTGAGCGAAATTTTGCCCGCGGCAAAGGCACGGCGCGTAAACTCGCCCGCCTCAGCACGTCTCGCGCCCGCCGCAAGTGCGGCAGAAAGGACGGCGCGGGTGACCAGTATTCCGCCGTGACAGCAGATCTCGACCGTGTCCTCGCCCGTGAACGAGTTCGGCGCGGCGAAGCGGGTGCAAAGTCCCGTGTCGATTCGTGTGCCGTCGGTAGGATCGACGATCTCACCGAAAAGAGCCATCCTCGGCGCGCTTTCAGAGACACTTTTGCCATTTATTCTTTTAAAAATACGGTCTCCGACGGCATTTGCCTCGGGCCCCGATATACGAATGAGCGCAACGCCGCCCTTGCCCTGTGGGGTCGAGATTGCGGCGATCGTGCTGAAATCTGTTGCAAACATAAATGAATACCTCGTAATATAGTTGGTAAATGCAAAATGCAGAATGCAGAATGCAAAATTAAGGTAACTTTTTTCGCTTTGCTCAAAAAGTATATTTTCGAGCAGAGCGAGAAAATTTACCTATAAATGATAATTTTGCATTTTGCATTTATAATTTTGCATTTAACAAAAAGCCGCCGATACAATCGGCGGCTTTTTGTTATTCAGCAGAGTTATCGAGATAGATAACGATCTTGCGGTTGTTTTCGCTGCCGATAGAGTTGGTGCTTACGCCCTTGATGGTCTGAACCTCGGAGTGGATGATGCGTCTCTCATAGGGGTTCATGGGCTCAAGCATTACGCTTCTCTTATACTTGAGAACCTTGTCAGCCTGCTTTCTTGCAAGCGCGCGGAGAGTTTCCTCTCTCTTTGCGCGGTAGCCCTCGATATCAAGGGTAACCTTAAGATACTCTCTCTTCTCACCTTCCTCACGGCGGTTAGCGGCGAGGTTGAGAAGATACTGGAGCGCGTCGAGGGTGTCACCGTGGTGTCCGATAAGGATACCCGAGCCCTCGCCGGAAATATCAATAATGAGCTCGCCGTCCTTGCCGTCGCGGACGTCGATATCTGCGGTAAGCTGCATATCTGCGATAACGGTATTGATGAAGTCAATTGCCGCCTGCTCTCCGCGGGGAATATAGTACGCGTTGATCTCAGCATCGGTGGAACCGAGTCCGAGGAATCCGCGCTTTGCCTCGGCAATTACGGTGTACTTGATCTCGCTCTCGGGTGCGCCGAGCTGCTCAGCGGCAAGAGTGAGTGCTTCTTCAACCGATTTTGCCTTTACGGTTACTTCTTTCTTCATAGTTTCCTCTTATAATTATTTGTCGTTTGAATCGTGTTTACGGTCGTCCTTGAGGGGAGCCTTGGAGATTGCCGCGCTGTCGTCGGTCTTGATCTCGGGGAGCTTTTCCTCGTCCTTTACGGGCGGGACGTAATCCTCGTCATCCATATGGAAGAGAGAATTGGGGTTGTGCTTGGTGGCGTCGGGATTCGCATTGCCACGTGCCTTCTTCTTTTCGGGCTTTCCGCCGTATTCCTTCTCTGCTGCCTTGTAATCCTCTTCGGTGAAGGTGGGAATGGGCATAGCCTTCGACATGATGAACTGCTTGAGCGTGCCGAGAATGCTCTTGAAGATCCAGTAAACGCCGATAGCGGCGGGAACTACGGTGGAGATCCAGACGCTCATCAGAGGCATCATGATATCCATGGTCTTGTTCGAGCAACCTGTCTGCGCGTCCTGCTGTGCGTCACCTGTGGTGGGCTGATAGGTGAAGAGACGGTTGAGCTTCATCGAGCCGAAGTAGACAAGGAAAGTCAGAATGGGAACGATGAGAAGCCAGCTGGGGTTTCCGAAAGAAGGGGTTTCTGCGAGATTGAGACCGAAGAAGTTGAAATCGGGCATTCTGTCAGCTACTGCGGCGAATGCGTCGTAGGTCTCCTGACCAGAGATCGCAAAGCCCTTGGTAGAGCCGACGCTGTTTGCGTAGTCGATAACGCCACGGAAGAACTCGATGCCGTTTTCCTTGATCTTGGAAATAAGCTCGATGGTTCCTCTCTGGGAGTTTACGGTAAGTCCGAGTCCGCCCTCTTCAGCTGCCGCGGTCGCGTAGGTCTGCATGACCGAGATCGCGTCCTTGCTTACGTGGAGCACGTGCTGGAGGGGGTTGATGACGACCTGATAGAGCGCGAGAATGACGGGCATCTGGATGAGAAGCTGGAGACAGCCCGAGAAGGGGCTGTAGTTTTCCTTCTGATACATAGCCTGAACCTCTTCAGAGACCTTCAGCTGTGTTGCGCGGTCATTGCGGCCCTTGTACTTGTTGCGGATCGCCATTTCCTTCGGACGGAGTTTTGCCTGTTTAATGGAGTTTTGCTGCTGCTTGATGGTAAAGGGGAGAAGAATGATCTCAACTATGATGGCGAAGACAAAAAGTGCCCAGACATAGTTGCCTGTGATAGAGTCAAGCCAGCCAAGGAATGATCCTATCCAACCGAGGATGGTATCAAACATTTTCTTTAACCTTTCCGCACGGGTGCGGAATTTCCTCTCGTGTTATTCGACGGAATCATCTCCGTCGTCATTGTCATTGTCACAGAGACTGATGCCCTTCGGAACTGTATCCCTGTTTCGGAGACCGTGTTCGGGCACGGGATCGTACCCCGGCTTGCAAAATGGATTGCAACGCAGGATCCGCCATACCGTCAGTATGGTTCCGACTATAAAGCCGCGTTTCTGATATGCCTCAAGTGCATAGGCAGAGCATGTCGGCGTGAACCGACAGGTGGGATGCGATTTCAGTTTTGAAAGGTATTTTCTGTAGAACTTAATAAGAGCGATACACAGATATTTCATTGAATTTCATCTTTTTGTGCGGGCTTTTCGATCAGTCCGACACGTTTTAAGCACCAGAGCATGTCTTTTTTGACGTCCTGCATCTTTGCTTCCGCGATCTTTGCGCGGGCGGCGATGACAACGAGGTTGCCGTAGACCAGCTGATGCTCGTCCTCGATAAGTCTGTAAGCCTCGCGCATAAGTCTGCGCGCGCGACTGCGCACGACAGCTCCGCCGATCTTCTTTCCCGTGGTAAGTCCCAGGCGGTTGAGCGGACGGTGGCAAGGATCTGCCTTAACAAAGCGGTTGTTCTGACGGTCGGTAAGCGAATAGACGGCGACGTACTTTCCCGCCGCGCTCTTGCCCTTCCGATAAGCCTTCTGATAAAGATGATTTTCTTTGATGGGAGTGTTTTTCATTGTCCTTGTGCTTCCGTTAAAAATTTTTGTGATTTAAAAAATGGGGATTTCGTCGAAATAACCGGCGCGGCAGACAGTTTGAATGTCGGCACTCGCCGGTTATTTCGATAGCGATTAAGCGTAAATTGAAAACTAGAAATTAATAGGTAAGGCGCTTTCTGCCTTTTGCGCGACGTCTCTTGAGTACTTCTCTGCCGTCACGAGTTCTCATTCTCTTTCTGAAGCCATGCTCCTTCTTGCGCTGACGCTTTTTGGGCTGATAGGTTCTGAACATTTTGTGGCAC
>JAGBYM010000126.1 GCA_017628755.1 Clostridia bacterium
CTCCGAGAGGAATAAAATAGGTCTCATCGCCACAAGTGCCCGTTATTGTGTTATCCGCCAGCGTAACCGCCGAGATCATCTCCCTTACCTCGCCCGTAAGCTCGCGGCAGGTAATGCACACCTCGGTCTCGGTGACGTTCGGATCGTACTTTATCGTGATCTTCATTCCATCGCCTCCTTTTGACACAATTATACAGCAACCATACGCCCTTGTCAAGCAAATTTGCACGACTTGCAATTCGGCGGGCGTAAGATGCAAATTTTTATTCTAAAACCTCGCTGGGCAAGACGATGGGCAGACCGCTGAATAGTGACGTGTGCGCGCTTTAGCACCCCTTCTCGGTTCACGGGAAGGGGGTGGGGGATAGGTCCCGATGTTAAGATATAAAATCATGAGGATATCGGGGATAACTCTGTGTGGGCACAAAATTACCTCTGCAAATCCGTAGGAAGTATGAAATCTCTATAGAAAAGCCGCGCGCCCGAAACGGGCGCGCGGAGGTGAAGGAGCGAAAATCTCCCTTAAGGGAGATTTTACTCCTTCCAAGCGGTCACCGAGGGCGGCGACCGCTTGAAGCACGGAGAGTATTCCGCACTCTGCGGAGCGCGGCAAGGGCTTTGCCCCTTGACCCCACCACCTTTTGAAAAAGGTGGACGAAAACTTTACCTCTGCTGTTTTTCAATAAAATCGAAAAAATCCGCCCGTGGGGCGGATTTTCTCCTTCATTCTGCGTAGCAGATAACCATTCGCCGCAGGCGATAACCATTTTGCCGAAGGCAAATAATTATTCGCGCGAAGCGCGACGTCTCACAAACTCAATCTGCTTCTTCACCGACTCAATCGCCGGTCCTCCCGCGCTTGTGCGGCGGCAGAGGCAATTATCGAGGTTTACGGCGTCGTAAACGTCCTCGCCGATCTCGTCGGAGTAGGATTTGTAGACCTCGATCGGCAGGTCTTCGAGCACACGGCCGGTCTTGATGCACTCGGCAACGATCTGTCCCGAGATCTTATACGCCGCGCGGAAGGGCATTCCCTTGCCGACTAGGTAATCTGCAAGGTCTGTCGCGTTGATAAATCCGCCCTCGGCGGCTTTACGCATCTTCGCGGTGCGCGCGGTCATGGTTGCCGTCATCGGGATAGCGACGTCGAGGCACATCTTTATTGTATCGAGCGCGTCAAAAACGGTCTCCTTGTCCTCCTGCATATCCTTGTTATACGCAAGCGGGAGTCCCTTCATAACGGTCAGAAGCGAGATGAGGTCGCCGTTTACACGTCCCGTCTTGCCCCTGATAAGCTCCGCCATATCGGGATTCTTCTTCTGCGGCATGATCGACGAGCCTGTGGTATATGCATCCGAAAGCTCGACGAATCCGAACTCCCAGCTTGCCCAGAGAATAACTTCCTCGGCATAGCGCGAAAGATGTGTCATAAGGATCGAACAGTTCGCAAGAAATTCGAGCGCGAAATCGCGGTCGGAAACGCCGTCGATCGAGTTGAGCGCGATCTTCGAAAATCCAAGCTTATCAGCCTCGAAATATCTGTCAGTATCATAAGTCGTTCCCGCGAGCGCACAGCAACCGATCGGGCAGATGTCGATGCGCTTCAGCGTATCGGTGAAACGCTCGGCGTCGCGCAGGAGCATCATGGCATAGGCGAGCAAGTGATGGCCGAAGCTGATCGGCTGTGCTCTCTGCAGATGCGTGTAGCCGGGCATGATCGCGGTTGCGTACTCCTCTGCCTTATCTGCAAGAGTTGAAGCCATCGCCTTGATCTTCTCCACAACGACAGCCGTTTCATTTCGCAAATACATACGGAAATCAAGCGCGACCTGATCGTTACGGCTGCGCGCGGTGTGGAGCTTCTTGCCAACGTCGCCAAGGCGCGCGGTCAGCACGCTCTCAACGAACATGTGGATATCCTCCGCGGACATATCTATCTCGAGCTTGCCCTCTTCAATATCGGCAAGGATCTCGCCGAGCCCCGCAATGAGGGTTTCAGCCTCCTCGGGCGCGATGATTCCCTGCTTTGCGAGCATAGCCGCGTGCGCCATGCTTCCCTCGATATCTTCTTTATACATACGGCAGTCAACGGCTATCGACGAATTGAAATCGTCCGCAATCTGATCGGTCTGCGCCGCCGTTCTGCCTTCCCAAAGTTTTGCCATAATTTTTACCTTCCATAGAACACAATAGCCCCGCATAGGGGCTATTGTATTTATTTAATCGGAAAATTTTCGCCTCGGCGAAAATTTACCTTCAACTAGCAACTTATTTCGCGTTCTTCTTATCTACCATCGCCTTAACGGTAATCGGCAGACCGAAGAGGTTGATGAATCCTTCTGCCTGAGACTGATCGTAATCAGACTCGCCGAAGGTTGCGATATCCTCGCTGTAGAGCGAATAGTCGCTCCAAACGCCCGCGTTGATCATGTTGCCCTTGTAGAGCTTGAGTCTTACCTTACCGGTAACGGTCTCCTGGGTCTTGTCAACGAATGCGGAGAGAGCCTCGCGCAGAGGTGTAAACCACTGACCGTTGTAAACGAGCTCTGCGAATGTGATCGAGAGCTTCTGCTTCTCGTGGAGAGTCATCTTGTCAAGGCAGATCGACTCGAGGACGCTGTGCGCCTTGTAAAGGATGGTTCCGCCGGGAGTCTCGTAAACGCCACGACACTTCATGCCGACGAGTCTGTTCTCTACGATGTCAAGCAGACCGATACCGTTCTCGCCGCCGATCTTGTTGAGGGCGAGGATGATGTCCTTCGCGCTCATCTTCTCGCCGTTGAGAGCTACGGGAGCGCCCTGCTCGAAGTCGAGCTCGATGTAGGTGGGCTTATCGGGAGCCATGAGGGGAGAAACGCCCATCTCAAGGAAGCCGGGCTTCTCGTACTGCGGCTCATTGCCGGTGTCCTCAAGGTCGAGACCCTCGTGAGAGAGGTGCCAGAGGTTCTTATCCTTGGAATAGTTGGTCTCGCGGTTGATCTTGAGCGGTACGTTGTGCGCTTCCGCGTAATCGATCTCTTCCTCACGCGACTTGATATCCCACTCTCTCCAGGGAGCGATGATGGGCATATCGGGAGCGAAATGCTTAACGGTCAGCTCGAAACGAACCTGGTCGTTGCCCTTACCGGTGCAGCCGTGGCAGATAGCGTCACAGCCTTCCTTCAGCGCGATCTCAACAAGACCCTTTGCGATGCAGGGACGCGCGTGGGACGTGCCGAGGAGGTATTCCTCATAGATAGCACCCGCCTTCATGGTGGGGATGATGTAGTTGTCAACGTAATCGTCGCAAAGGTCGAGGACGTAGAGCTTCGAAGCACCCGTCTTGAGCGCCTTTTCCTCAAGTCCTTCAAGCTCGTCAGCCTGACCTACGTTACCGGAGATAGCGATGATCTCCGGATTGTTGTAGTTTTCCTTGAGCCACGGGATGATGATGGATGTATCGAGACCGCCCGAATAAGCAAGAGCGACTTTCTTTATTTTGGATTTGTCAATAACTTTCATAATTAACTCCTTGTTTTGCATAAATATGCACGATTTTTTGAATACTTGCATATTATACACCATTTTAATGAATATGTCAATACCTAAAATGAATAAAAATGCGATTTTTATAAAAAATTTTCAGTTGTCGATAACTGAAAAATTGCTTTATATCATCATTTCCAATAAAAAGGAAAATTTCCGCCCTCACGGGCGGAAATTCACCTTTATTTTCCGCGCAGCGGAAATAATCATTCTGCCAAAGGCAGATAACCATTCCGCGTAGCGGATAACCATTCACGCGAAGCGTGACTTAACCTTAATAATTCTCAGCGAGCTCTCTGAAATACGCCTGCGGATGATCGCAAACAGGGCACTTTACGGGAGCCTTCTTGCCGATCACAATATGTCCGCAGTTGAAGCACTGCCATACGGTGTCGCCGTCGCGGGAGAATACGAGGTCGCCCTCAACGTTCGCAAGAAGCTTGCGGTATCTCTCCTCGTGGTGCTTCTCGATCTCGCCAACCTTCTCAAAGAGGAATGCGATACGGGTGAAGCCCTCTTCCTTTGCTACGCGTGCGAACTCAGCGTACATATCGGTCCACTCGTAGTTCTCGCCCTCAGCGGCGTCGAGAAGGTTAACCGAAGTGGTGGGTACTTCGCCGTCGTGGAGGAGCTTGAACCAGATCTTTGCATGCTCCTTTTCGTTGTTTGCGGTCTCCTCAAAGAGGTCTGCGATCTGATTGTAGCCCTCTTTTCTAGCCTTGGATGCGTAATAAGTATACTTGTTTCTTGCCTGCGACTCGCCAGCGAAAGCGGCCTGAAGATTCTGTTCTGTTCTTGAACCCTTAAGTTCCATGTTTGTTTCCTCCGGAATATGAAAAATTTTTATTATTTATTGATTTAATTCTGCCTCGCGGCATTTTTTACAGGTACAGTGAGCGGTCAGAAGATAGGACGTTATCGTCTCGCCCGCGTCGCGCTCGATCCTCTCGATCGTCTCGCGGTCAACGGGGATGTCCTTTACCTTACCGCATCTGTCGCAGATGACGTGCCAATGCGCGTCGTCGGGAAGGTCGAAGCGGTCGGGAAGTCCCGTGACCGACAAGCGGACTATCGTTCCCTCATCGACAAGCACGCCGAGATTGCGGTAGACCGTGCCGAGCGCGATGTTCGGCATTCGCTTGCGCGCCTCCTCGAAGATC
This sequence comes from Clostridia bacterium, assembly GCA_017628755.1. GTDB lineage: Bacteria > Bacillota > Clostridia > Oscillospirales > CAG-272 > CAG-390. The sequence goes on from JAGBYM010000126.1 coordinate 4,686, forward strand.
TGCGATGCAGTAGGGTGTGCATACGACGCCGCAAGAATTTCTGTTATCAGTTTTTTCTGTTTTGACACGATGCACACCCTCCGCTGAAAAAGATTCTCCATCAAAAAGTAGGAATCGTTCCTACTGACATTATTATACCAAATAGGAATCATTCTTACATCAACAAACTATTAACTTTTCGTGAATGATTTGTAAATCGTGAACGGTCTTCCCGAAGTCAAACATTTTTTCTTGACAAATCCTGTTTTTAGTTATATAATAAAATTGGAAATTTCCGAGCTCCGCTCGGAAATTCACCACAACTCTGCACTCTGCATTCTGCACTCTGCACTTTTCCCATCCCAAACAAAAAATATTTACTATAAACTAAATTCTTCGGAGGTCACACCATGGCACAGCTTTTTATGCGCTATCCCGGCGGTAAGGCAAAGGCTCTTACCTTCAGCTACGATGACGGAGTCGATCAGGACATCCGCTTCATCGAAATTCTCGACAAAAACGGACTCAAAGGTACGTTTAACATCAATTCCGGCAGATTTGCTCCCGAGGGCAAGGTCTACGCCGAGGGTCAGATCCACCGTCCGATGACCGAAAAACGCGTCTTTGAGCTTTACAAGAACAGCGGTCACGAGGTCGCAGTCCACGCGTTTACTCACCCGCACCTCGAGCAGATGCCCCCCGAGCGCATCGCTTACGAGATCGTAAAGGACCGCGAAAACCTTGAAGCACTCTTCGGCGAGATCATCCGCGGTATGGCTTACCCCTACGGAACTCATAACAACACCGTCGTTGACGTTCTCCGCGCTTGCGGCATCGTCTACGCGAGAACCACCGCCGTCACGGGCAAATTCGATATCCCCACCGACTGGCTCCGTATGCCCGCAACCTGCAAGCACACCGACCCGAAGCTGATGGAATACGCGCGCAAGTTTGCCGATATGAAGATCACCCGCGACGGCGCAAGACTCTTCTACGTCTGGGGTCACACCTACGAATTCGAGGGCGACAACAACTGGAACGTCATCGAGGAATTTGCCGAGTTCATGGGCGGCCGCGAGGACATCTGGTACGCTACCAATATTGAAATTTACGAATACATCAAGGATTTCGAAAGCCTCGTCTACTCGGTTGACGGCTCGATCGTCAAGAACCCGACCGCGCGCGAGATTTGGTATTACTATCACGGAGAGATCTGCTCGATCAAGCCCGGCGAGATCAAGAGAATCGATTGATTATTTCTTGGACACAATATAATGATTAACGTACAGGTATTATTAAACGGGAAACGGATAGACTTCGGAGTTAAATCGATCGAAGGTTTATCCGCGCTTTGCATACGAAAAGACGTTATTATTCCTATCAAATCCGCGGATGATATCTACGGAATCAATATAACCAATGATCTAATAATACTCACAAAGAAGGATCGAGCATACCGAAACGGCAAAAAATTACTCCGTGAAGACGATTTCGGAGAAAGAGGCGTCAATAACATTGAGGCTTATGACTGGGACGGTAATCTCGTTTGGAATATCGGAGACATAGTGGGAGATATCAAAAAGCCGTTTTTCGGATGCAATGTCGTAACCGGAGAAATGATAAAAGATGATTCCGCTATCAAAATTTCCGAATCTTCCGCGACTCACGATCTGCTTATCTGTAACGCCGGATGGTTATTTGTGATCGACCTTAAAACAAACGAGCTTCTCGGCAAATTTCCGGGAGGACGATGATCAACTTCTCACCTTAACATAGAATTACTAAGGAGAAAAAATGAAGCTTTTATTCAAGCAAAGAATGTTTTCGTGGTTTGACAGCTACGACGTTTTCGACTCCGACGGCACGACAGTATACACCGTAAAGGGTCAGCTCGCTTGGGGCAAATGCCTCAAGATCTTTGACAGGCAGGGCATCGAGGTCGCAACGGTACAGCAAAAAGTCTTTTCATGGTTTCCGACCTACGAGGTCTACATAGGCGACGACTACGCAGGCTGCGTCCGCAAGGAATTCTCCTTCTTCCGTCCCCGCTTCACCATCGACTACAAGGGTTGGAGAATCGAGGGCGACTACTGGGAATGGGATTACCGCATCTTCGATGCTTCGGTCAACCATATAGCGACGATTGCCAAAGAATTCGCTTGGACCGACACCTACTCCATCGA